>JBIQHO010000072.1:0-12876 GCA_044508545.1 Bradyrhizobiaceae bacterium
CAAAAAATCAAAAGCCGTGTCTCGGTTTGGAACGGGCATTCTCCCTCCTCCTCAGTTGTTTCGTCTTTTACCTGCGCCTTTATGTTGCTGCGCTGATTTTTTATTTAATGGTCGCAGCCGATCTGCTTTTTGACCGTGGTCTGCCCCTATGAGGTGGTCCAGTTTCAGTCTTAATGCATGATCGGATTTTGGGCCAATGCCTGGGCAGACGGTGGAGGTCCGGGATGATCGACACGTCGTCGGCGTCATCCTTGGCGGGAGCAGGAGCACCGAGGCGATAATAGCGCGATAGCGTACGAACCCATGTACCATCGGGGTCCGCCCACCACAGTTGCGAGGTGATGATCTCGCGGGTGCCGAACTCCGGATGGCCGGTAACGTGACCGACCAGGCGCACGCCGAGCGAGGTGATGACGGGGCGATAGCGATCGAGCAGGGGGGCGGCATGCAGTTGTCCGGGAGGGACCAGACCAAGCTGCGCCAGACGGGCGCTATCCCTGGCGAGCCGCTGCAGGC
The DNA here is from genome assembly GCA_044508545.1 of Bradyrhizobiaceae bacterium. Lineage (GTDB taxonomy): Bacteria > Pseudomonadota > Alphaproteobacteria > Rhizobiales > Xanthobacteraceae > Nitrobacter. Next base: position 517 of record JBIQHO010000072.1, read on the forward strand.
GTTCGGTGAGGTCTTCGGTGATGGTGGCGGGATCGAGGAACGGGAATTGGCGGGTCAGCATGCAAATGAACTCGCTTTGTGATGCACAGACACGATGTAAGCGGAAGCGGCCATGCGGCTGATCGCTCCGGGAACGATGCCGGCGTGATGTGAACGCGCGACGGGCAGCGCTCTGCCGGCATCGCCGGCCTCCGTATCAGGGCGGCCGACGCTCGATACGGCTGGCCAGGGACTCGCCGTCGTCGCCATCGCGGCCATCGAACACCATCAGCGCCTCCGTCACGATCCGGTCATGGCCCCCGGGACCGGCGGGCCGGCCGAGGCGATAGAGGTGGGTCAAGGTGCGGACCCATGATCCTTCCGGATCGGCAAACCACAGCTGCGAGGTCACGATCGGAACAGCGTCGCGATGTTCATGTTCACGAACCTGGCCGACGAGATGCAGGCCGATCGGGGTGACCAGCGGCACGTAGCGGTCGAGCGTTGGCGCGGTGCGCATGCTTGACCGCAACGCTGGCGGCGCTCCGGCGCAACCGGGCGGCGCGCAACCGGCATCAGGCGTCGCGGGCGCGGCATAACATGCGAAGCTGGCAGGTTGAGCGCCGCAAGCGCACGCGCCATCTGATTGAACTTGGCGGTCTCGTGGTCAAGGCCGGCATCGTAGACCTGACCGGCAATGATCGCGCCATGATCTACGGGGCGATGATCTGGATGACCGACAAGCTCAATAGCGAGGACAGCGCACGAGCGCGGGAACTGTGGACCAGAAAGGGGGAAGAGGCGTTCGAGTCGGAGCGTCCAGCAAGCGCGCATGACAGGACGCAGCCGCAGCAGGATCGGGCGTGACCGATGGCGGGCGGCGCGGAGGCCCCACATATCGCAGCGCCGCCCGCCATCGCAGGGGAAAGCGGCCTTTAAGGTGGAACAACTTCCCCTGCCGTTTGCCTCTACGTCGAATTAAAGGAGTGGAAAATTTACGCTTTAGTGGATAAGTCGTAGTTTTGTAATGTGTTATGATTGAGGGGTATTTGATGGCTCGTGGACGGCCAAAAAAAGCTGTGTCTGAGTCGAAGAAACCCAGCGCGCGCGCGTTTGAGGCTCCTCTTTGGGCAGCCGCCGACAAGCTGCGCGGCAACATGGACGCGGCAGAATACAAGCATGTCGCGCTCGGGCTGATCTTCCTCAAGTACATTTCTGACCGCTTCAATGAGCGTAAGGCGGAAGCCGAGGCAGACCCCGAAAACGCGTTTCTTGCCGATGAGCGGGATTGGTATGCCGCCGAAAGCGTGTTCTGGGTGCCGGAACATGCCCGGTGGGAGTATCTCAAGGAAAACGCCACTAGCACCAAGCCCACTATCGGTGAGTTAATCGACACTGCGATGCTCGCTATAGAGAGTGAAAATCCTACCCTCAAAGGGGTGCTAACCAAGAATTATGCTCGGCCAGAGCTGGACCAGACCAAGCTAGCCGAGGTGGTCAAGCTGTTCTCCGATCTGGCCTTCCGCGATAAGCATCACGGAGAGGATGTGCTTGGTCGCGTCTATGAGTACTTCCTTGGCCAGTTTGCCATCGCTGAAGGCAAGCGCGGCGGGCAATATTACACCGCCGGTTGCGTCGTGCGTCTGCTGGTGGCGATGATCGAGCCGTTCAAGGGCCGCGTATATGATCCCTGTTGCGGGTCAGGCGGCATGTTCGTGCAATCCGAAAAATTCATCGAGGCCCACGAAGGTGGACGAAACGACATCTCGATTTATGGGCAGGAGTCGAACCCCACGACATGGCGGCTCGCCAAAATGAATCTCGCTATTCGGGGGATTGAAGCCAATCTTGGTAGCAAATGGGCGGATACCTTCCACGAAGATATGCACCCGAGCATCAAGGCGGATTACATCCTCGCCAATCCGCCTTTCAATGCCAGCGATTGGGGGCAGGACAAACTGGTAGGCGATGTAAGGTGGCAATTCGGTACGCCGCCCGCCGGGAACGCCAACTTCGCCTGGGTCCAGCATATTTATCATCATCTGGCACCGCACGGGATCGCGGGGTTTGTGCTGGCCAATGGGTCGCTATCCAGTCAGCAATCGGGCGAAGGTGAAATTCGGCAGCGACTCATCGAAAAGGACGTGATCGATTGCATCGTGGCTCTGCCCGGCCAGCTTTTTTCGACCACCCAGATTCCGGTATGCTTATGGTTCGTCGCTCGCGATAAATCGAACGGCATCGTGAAGGACAAAAAACTGCGCGATCGGCGCGGGGACGTGCTGTTTATCGATGCCCGCAACATGGGCACGATGAAAACCCGCACGCTCAAGGAACTGACCGATCAGGACGTTGCGACCATCGCCGACACCTATCATGCGTGGCGGGAAAAGAACGGCAAGTATGAGGACGTGCCGGGCTTCTCCAAATCGGTGAAGATCGAGGATATCGCCGCTAAGCGCTTCGTCCTCACCCCCGGAATGTATGTGGACCAAGTAGTGCGTGGGGACGATAACGAGCCGTTTCCTGACAAGATGGCCCGACTGACCGCAACCCTGAAGACGCAAATGGAGCGCGGCAACGTGCTCGGCATGGAAATCCGCCGCCAACTGCAAAAGGTTGGTTATGGCTGGTGATGCTCCAGCAGAATTGTATGCGCCGGCTTTCCATTTCGGAGCGCTGCCACAACCCCTGCTGCAACTTGCAGAGTGGATAAACGGACTGGCGTTCAAGAACATTGCCTTCACGGATGATGGATTGCCAGTTGTAAAAATCGCCGAAATCAAGAACGGCTTTTCCGATGCAACCAAGCGTACGAATGGAATCTATGATGATCGGGTTCGCTTGCGCAACGGAGACCTGCTGTTCTGCTGGTCCGGCCAACCAGAAACGTCCATCGGCACATTTGTTTGGGATAAAGACGACGCTTGGCTGAACCAGCATATATTCCGCGTTTTGCCAGATGAGAGCATTGATCCGCGTTTTTTCCGTTTCCTGATGCTCTATTTGCAGCCCAATTTTCAGGAGATTGCTCGAAACAAGCAGACGACCGGGCTTGGCCACGTTACCAAGGGCGACTTGGGAATGATGATGGTCCAGTTGCCATCGCGTTTGGAGCAAGAGCGAATTGCGGACACGCTGCAATCTGTTCAGGACAAGATCGATCTCAATCGCCAGATGACCGCTACGCTGGAGGAAATGGCGCGGGCGCTGTTCAAGAGTTGGTTCGTCGATTTCGATCCCGTCCATGCCAAAGCCGAGGGCCGTGACACTGGTCTCCCCGTCGACATCGCCGCGCTATTTCCAGACAGTTTCAACGATGAGGACTTGCCGACGGGATGGATGCAAAGCACCGTTGGTGAGCTATTTGACATAGTGGCGGGCAATACCCCATCGACGAAAAATGCGGATTATTGGACCGGTCCTCATGCATGGGCAACGCCAAAAGACATGTCAGGTTTGCAGGGGCCGCTGTTGACAACAACGGAACGTTCCTTGTCCGAACAAGGGTTCTCGGTTTGTAGTTCAGGAGCAATTCCTGAAATGTCACTGTTAATGTCCTCTCGTGCGCCCGTCGGATATCTCGCTTTTAATGCGTTGCCCGTGAGCATAAATCAGGGAATAGCTGCATTCGTCGCCAAAAAACTATCGCCATATTATGCTTGGGCTTGGTGTCATGAAAATATGCAAATCATAAAGGCCAACGCCAATGGATCAACATTTCAAGAAATAAGCAAAGGAGTCTTACGAACAATTACGATGATAGAGCCTGCTCAGGCAGTGCACGATGCCTTCGTCGCCATTATGGAAACCATCTTCTCCTGCGTTGTTGGATTGGCTGAAGAAACGGCTTCTATAACGAGTCTGAGAGATGAACTCTTGCCTAAGCTCCTGTCTGGCGAACTGCGAGTGGCGGACGCTGAAGACGTGATTGCCGTCGCATAGAGGAACGCATGGCCTATCAGCTCCAGCTCCTTCGCAATCTCATCGAACGGCACCCGGAACGAGCTGGCAGCCTGATCCTGCATGTCGAAGCACTGGAACGGAGTATTGAGCAACTCCCGCTCACCTGCCTTTCAAACGTCCGAGCGATTTTCGAGGCGATGCAACACAGCGTCCACGGTGTTTTGCAGATCACGTACGCCAACGATGACGATTTTCCCAAGCGAACGAGTATGGTCATCAAGGCGCTCGATCTTTCGCTGACGGGCCATCCCCAGCAAGACAAGATCGAACAGCATCTCAAGAAGCTCTTGGGCAGCATGAACGGCGTTGCATCGTCATTGGCTGCCCTCAGCAACATTCCAAATCTGCGACATGGCGGTGCGCTGGACTGGCCGACGCTTGAGCGCCAGCACGCCTATATGCTGGGTGGCCTGTGCGATGCGTTGGTCTCATTCCTGCTTGATGTCGCGTGGAGCCGTACATCTGAAGATGGCGAAGAGGCCTCCGGCCCGTCCTACGCTGCGGAAAGTGAGTTCAACGAGAGCCTTGATAGCGAATATGAGCTAGTGGAGATTGCCGGGTCGAGCTTTGAACCCAGCCGTGTCCTCTTTACTCTTGACCCTATACAATATGAGGCTGCGCTGACTGAGTGGCGGCAGACCAATTCCACCAATGGTCAACAGGAAGCCGTCGCATGACTTATCCCACCGGCGGCACTTCCTCTCCCAGCCGCTTCAACGAGGGTGCGGTTGAACTGGCCGCGATGAGCTGGCTTGATCTTAGTGGCTGGCGGGTGTTGCCTGGCGATTATCTGGCCCCTGAAGGTCCGATGAGCGCGCGTTCCGATTACCGGCAAACCGTGCTGGAAGGGCAGTTGCGCGATGCGCTCGCCACGCTCAACCCCGATGCCACTTCAACGATGGTCGAAACGGCAATGCGTGCCGTACTGGCCGCGCCGACCCAAAATCTACTGGAAAACAATCGGGCATTCCACGAGCTGCTGATCTTCGGCGTCCCCGTCGAAGTGAGCGAGAATGGCGAAAGCCGGACAATCAGGCTGCGGCTGATCGATCAGAAGCGGACCGACAACAACAGCTTCATCGCTGCCAATCAGTTTGTTGTGCAAGGCGGGCGCGAGACCGTCCGGCCGGACATCGTGCTATTTGTCAACGGCCTGCCGCTAGCGGTACTGGAACTGAAAAACCCCACCGATGAAAATGCCACGATGGAGCGGGCGTACAACCAGCTTCAGAATTACAAAAATAAGGTGGTGGAACTGTTTCGGTTCAATGTGGCGCTCGTCATCAGCGACGGGATGGAAGCGCGCATTGGGTCGCTGACGGCGGGGTTAGACCGTTTCCAGCCGTGGAGGACTATCGACGGCGAAAAGCACGACGATTTAGGCCGGGCGGAGCTGGAGGTGCTTATCAAGGGCGCCTTCGATCCAGCCCGGCTGCTGGACCTAGCATTCGATTACACAGCCTTCGAAATGGCCGATGGTGTGGTCAAGTCGAAGAAATTGGCCGGCTATCACCAATTCCACGCGGTGCGGCGAGCGCTGGCCTCAACCGTAAAGGCGGCGAGCGAAGGTGGCCATCGCAAGGGTGGTGTGGTCTGGCACACGCAGGGCAGCGGCAAGTCGCTGACCATGTTGTTTTACGTCCGCCAGCTCCAGTTGGCGAAGAAGCTGAAAAATCCTACTATTGTTGTCGTTACGGATCGTAATGATCTGGACGATCAACTCTACAAAACCTTTGTTGCACACAGTTCGACCATTCGTGGCATCCCACAAAACGCCGATACCGTGGCTGCGGTGCGGGAGTTGCTCAAGGTCGATATTGGTGGGCTGGTATTCACGACGATCCAGAGGTTTCGCGGAGATGACGGTGAGCATCCGCTGCTGACTAATCGTAGCAACGTGATCGTCATTGCCGATGAGGCCCACCGTTCGCAATATGGCCTGAATCGTCGTTTTGTGACGCGCGGCGATGAAGTGCGCGAAGAGGTTGGTTTCGCCGAATATCTCCGCCAAGCCCTACCGAACGCCACCTTCATCGGCTTTACCGGCACACCGATCGACGAGAAGGATCGCAGCACGTCCGCTGTGTTTGGCGACGTGATTGACACTTACGATATGACCCAATCGGTCATCGACAAGGCAACGGTGCCGATCCACTACTCTGCACGGCTGGCCAGATTGCAGCTTAACCTTGATGAGCAGCAGCGCGAGGAGCTGGATGCGCTGGCAGAAGAACTGACTGAGGGCAGCGATGCCCGCGCAGCCGAGCAGCTCAAGGCTCGTTTTAGCCGCTTTGAAGAGGTTGTTGGTTCGCCCGAGCGCATCGCTACGGTTGCGGCTGACATCGTGGCACATTTCGAGGAGCGCCAAGTGGCAATGGGTGGCGGTAAGGGCATGATCGTCGCGATCAGCCGCCAAGTTGCCGTTGCACTTTATGACGAAATTGTTCGATTGCGACCGGCTTGGGCTGGTGCTGATCCCGCCGATGATAATGATGGCATGATGAAGGTGGTTATCACAGGCAACAATGCCGACGCACCGCACATGCAGCCACATATCCGCACGAAATCGCGACTGGAGGAACTAGCGGATCGGTTCAAAAACCCGCAGTCCGGATTCGATCTGGTGATTGTGCGAGACATGTGGCTAACGGGGTTTAACGCTCCATCGCTGCACACGCTTTACATCGACAAACCGATGCGTGGGCATGGCCTGATGCAGGCCATTGCGCGGGTCAATCGCGTGTTCGGCGCGAAACCGGGCGGGCTGATCGTCGATTATCTCGGCATCGGCGCGGAACTGCGGTCGGCGCTGGCGCAATATAGCGCCCGCGACCGGGAGCAAATCAGCCTTAATATAGACGAAGCTGTGCGACAGCTTCTGACCAAGGTCGAAGCCGCCGTGAGCCTACTCGGTAAGGTCAACTGGAAAGCCTTTTTCGATGCCGATCCGGGCAGCCGCCTGACAATTCTCAAGCAATGCCTCGAGGAAATCCTTTCGAACGATCATCGAGCCGAGTTCATCGACTTGGCAGCACAAGCCGAAGCGGCCTTTGCCATCGCAGCGGGTGACGAGCGCGCTTCTGCGAAGCGGCAAGAGGTGGCGTTGATAGTGGCGTTACGTGCTAACCTCATCAAATACACGTCTGGTAAAGGCGGACGCGGCAGACAGGCAATCGAGCAAGAAATCCGCCAGCTTATGTCGCAAGCCGTCATGTCGGACGGTATTCTCGATGTGTTCAAGGACGCGGGATTGGAACAACCCGATCTTGCGATCCTGTCCGATGACTTCCTGTTGGAAGTTAAGCAAACGAAGCAGCCCAACCTAGCTGTTGAGACGCTGCGACGGCTCTTGCAGGGCAATATCAAGGCGCGCGAGCGGCTGAACATTGTCGAGGCTCGTAAGCTCAGCGAGCGGTTGGATGATGTGTTGACCCGCTATCACAATCGAGCGGTCGATAGCTTGCAGGTTATCGATGAACTGATTTCTCTCGCGCGCGATGTCTCAGCGGCAGCCAGCCGTGGGAATGAGCTTGGATTGGCACCGGAAGAGCTGGCCTTTTATGACGCGCTGGCTGAGAACGGATCGGCAAAAGCGCTGATGGAGCATGAACAACTTCGCTTCCTTGCTCAATCTCTTGTCAAAATCATTCGCAGCACAGTGACAGTGGATTGGACTCAGAAGGAAAGTGTTCGGGCTAAGATGAGAATCGAAGTTCGAAAGCTGCTGGCCCGCTACGGTTATCCGCCTGATCTCCAGAAGGCAGCCGTTGACCTAGTTTTAGAGCAAGCCAATGTGATTGCCACTGACTGGGCCATATAGCATGCTCTGTCATAGGGGAATAGCGTAAACGTAGTGATCATCACAATCGGTCGCGGCCCGCCATAACCGCCGATTGCCCTCTATAGCGCGATATTGCCGCCGATTACCGCACTTCACCGGGTGAGATAGAACGCCGCCGATTCTACGCTACAGCCCGGTATATCTTGACGCCGCAACGGCAACTTCCGACCTTCATTACGGTCGTTGCCACTCCGCTCACTTGATGACAGCTTGAAACCGAGGGGACGTTCCTTTAAGGCGCATGATGTTGCGCTCCAAACCTGGTCCGTTATGGATACCATCCGGTTAGATGGCTGAGGCAGCCTTCATAGCAGCGGCGCGGGCGTTCGCCGCGACAACTACACGGTGAGGCTGCGGAAGCAGGCAATACGCTGCGAGCGGCCTAGTTAAACGACTATAAGTTGGCTCTACTTCTCTGATTGACTACGAAGGGCTTCGCCGTGCGTCTGCTCAATATCCATATCACCTGGTTCCGCCGGTTCGCCGATCTGACCATTCAGGATATCCCAGCAAGCGCCAAGCTGGTGGTGCTTGCTGGCCCGAACGGATCCGGTAAGTCTTCGCTCTTCGACGCTCTGCTTCTACGTTACCGCATAGACACAGGATACGGTTATAACGGCGATACCAAGTACTACGATCGACCGCAGGAACGGGTCATCGACCTTGGCGCCAGAATCTCCATCACCACCGACGCCAGCAACCGCTTCGCCCGGGGCAATCTCTACGTCCGGACCGCGTACAGGAACGACCATGAATTCACTACCAATACCCTCTCCCGGCAGGGAGCCATCCTCGACAACATGAACTTGAATCGGCTGATCGAGCCCGACGCCACGGTCAGCACCAACTACCAGCGCCTTGCCTCCCAAGCGATGGAGGACGTATTCGTCAACGAGGCGGCCGGGACGACCATGGGCGACTACCGCGAGAAGCTGATCGGCGAGGTCCGGTCGCCGCTCAAGCGGTTATTCCCCGACCTAACCTTCGTCGGCGTCGGCAATCCTCTCGACCAAGGCACCTTCCAGTTCGACAAGGGCACCTCGAAGGGCTTCGACTACAAAAACCTCTCCGGTGGTGAGAAGGCCTCCTTCGACCTGATCCTCGATTTCGTGGTCAAGCGGCGCAGTTATGCGGATGCGATCTACTGCATCGACGAGCCGGAGACCCACATGAACACGCGGCTGCAGGGGGCGCTCCTCGGCGAACTCGTCGGTCTGCTTCCCGGCAACTCCCAGCTCTGGATCGCGTCGCACTCGATCGGGATGATGCGGAAGGCACGCGAGATGTACGACGCGGACCCGACGTCGGTGGCCTTCATAGATTTCAGCGGTCAGGACTTCGACCAGGTGATCACACTCTCGCCGAGCAAGCCCACCCGCGCTTTCTGGGAGGGCGTGATGCACGTCGCCCTCGACGACCTCGCCGCGCTGGTGGCGCCGAAGCAGGTGGTCATCTGCGAGGGCAACCCTGTGGGCGCGGTGCCCGGGAAGAACACCGAGCACGACGCCCGAATCTACGAAGCAATCTTCAAGGATGAGATGCCGGACACCACATTCATCTCCGCCGGCAACTCGAAGGAAGTGCAGAACGACTTTATCGGACTGGCGACCGTACTGCCTAAGCTAGCCTCCGGTATGAAAATCATCCGCCTTATCGACTTGGACGACCATACCTCAACTGACGTCGCCGACTTCAAGAGCAAGGGCATACACGTTTTGAGCCTTCGGCATCTCGAAGCCTACCTCTACGACGACGAAGTGTTGACTGCCCTCTGCGACTTGATCGGGAAGCCTGAGAAGGCGCAGGATTTAATCGCCGCTAAGGCAACTGCAATCGCCAGCGTGGTGAGCCAGGGCCACCCTGCGGACGACATCAAGAAGGCCGCGGGCAACATCTATGTCGCGGCTAAGCAGATGCTGTCGCTCACGCAGGTGGGCAACGACGCCCCGGCGTTCGCGCGGAACACGCTGTCGAAGCTAATCAAGCCCGGCATGGCCATCTATGACAAGCTACGCAAGGACGTATTCGGGGTCTGACTAGACCCCAGTCTTTCATCATCATCAAGTATCCGCTTTTAGCGCGACGCCGACGTTTGCCGCGCGATATGGGACTGACCGTTTTCCACCCCATTGAAGCCATCGCCTCTGCGTCAATTTTGTAGGGCTATAGCGTGGGTGTAGTTCTCCGTTTCGTCGTTCTCTGCCCGCCAATCTAAGCCAGAGCGCGCTGGGCTATCCCATGGCCATCGGCGCTACGACGGATTGAAACGAGTGCGTGTCCTCTTTCCTCGCTATGATTGTCATTCGGCCTGCAATATTGACCTCGTATTGGAGTGCGCCCCTGAGGGTGGACACTGATCAGGCTGCTGTTTTGCCAGTCTGCCGGATGTGCTGGTCCTCTGTCCGGCGTCAGCACTGATGGGACCAAATCGGCTTAACAGAGAGCGGAGGATTTCTGGTTCATCGTAGCCGCAAGGAGCGAAGATGAAGCAGAAATCCGGGCCGGGCAAAGCGTCGACAGAATTGAGTGCTGAAGGATATCCGGCGTCAAACGTGTCGGCAGTCTTCGGCGGAAGAGAAGGTTCGCATCGTACTGGAAGGGCTGCGCGGCGAGGGAGCATCTGCGGCGATCGCAGGCGATCAGACGCTAAGCGTCTGCGATGTCGAGTTGCCCGGATCATGGCATTCGCTGTGCGCTACAAACCATTGTAAATTGTATCACGCAGCTGTATCACAAAAGCCAACAGGGCGTATTTTTTGCTTTGATTTGCAACGTGTTGGCAGATGTCACTTAGGCGAGGTTCGAATCCTCCCGCCCCAGCCACCCAGTGTCGATTTTAGAGAGTTTCCTACTCTAGGGCTACAAAGCCCTGCCAATTGCGGGCTTTTGTAACCGCGTCGGACCGTAGAGACTGCTTATCGCGCCGTGTATTCCCAAATCCGACCAGAAAATCCTGAAAGTCTCTACGAATCCATTGGGAAATTCCCGTTTTCCAGAGACTCGCAAGAGAGAAGGAAGAATAAATCCCTATTTGCTGGGCCACGCAGTGTCGAAAAGGCCTTAATATCAGTTTCATCTATGGAATCACAACTCAGTACGGCACAGCGATAGTGCAGCGGTTTTGTAATCGGAGGGCTTGGGGACTAAAAGGTGAGTCGGATCATGCGCTTAAGGTCGGCGCGGTCAGGACGAGTACCGAATAGGCACCGGATTGAGTGCCACAGGAGCCGGCATAGCTCAGCGGTAGAGCAGCGGTTTTGTAAACCGAAGGTCGGGAGTTCAATCCTCTCTGCCGGCACCATCCTTCCAGTTCTAGCTCACGTTAGCCGATAGCGGCATAATTTATGTGCATGAAAATGATTCGTACCAGCAATCAAGAGTTTCGATCCGCGAACTGGCCGAATTACCGGATCCTTTGCGGGGACGCGCTGAGCATCCTAGCCACGTTACCTGATGGTAGCGTTGATATGTGCATGACCTCACCACCGTATTGGGGACATCGAGAATATGATGTTCAAGGAATCGGAAATGAGACGACCTTTAGCGCGTACATACAGGCGTTAGGAGAGATTCTAGGACAAGTTAAGCGGGTTCTCAAACCAGAGGGTTCGCTCTGGCTCAACATCGGTGACAGCTACGATAACAAAAGTCTTACTGGCATACCTTGGCGCCTCGCCCTTTATTTGATTGACGAAAAAGGCTGGACTCTTCGCAATGACGTCATCTGGAACAAGGTGAAGGGCTCTCCCGACAACTCAAAAGATAAGTTGCGCAATATCCATGAGCACGTTTTTCATTTTGTGAAGCAAAAAAAGTATTTCTACGATGTAGATGCCATCCGCTCAAAGCCACAGGAAGCCAAGGTTATCAATGGCTCGGTGATATCCGCCACAGGCGTCTCAGGCGTTCGGTATAAACGGCAGATAGAACTTTCAACTGCACTATCGCCTGCAGAAAAATTAGAAGCGCTCCGCGCTTTAGAGGCAATCCTGGACGATGTTCGAGCCAAACGCGTCGCCGATTTTCGGATGATTATCCGAGGTCAACAACGCACGACACACTCCGACAGCACCAAACTATCAGGACGCGCCAAAGAGATAAGAGACAAAGGATTTTATTTCCTGCGCTACCACCCCAATGGAGCAAAACCGTCAGACGTTTGGGATATAATTCCAGAGGATACACAGAGACGCGAAGCACACTTTGCGCCTTATCCCGCCGACCTATGCCGTATACCGATTCTCGCGACATGCCCGCGAGGCGGCATCGTTCTTGATCCTTTTTGCGGCACAGGAACAACCCTAGCTGTTGCAAAGGCTTTGGGTCGTAGCGGAATCGGCATTGATATCTCGCCCAGCTATGCTGACCTCGCTAAGCAACGACTTTCTGATTTGCTGACTGAACTTACATGACTAAAATAATTGATCTCTTCGGGCACGATACCACAACAACAGTGCAGCCGGATTGGCAAGCAATCATAGATGGACAGCATTGCCCATTTGTAGATCGACGCTGCTACAACCCGAAGAGATCGTCGCGAAGCTGCGCCAGGTCGATGTTTTGTTGTCACAAGG
>JBIQHO010000073.1:0-12833 GCA_044508545.1 Bradyrhizobiaceae bacterium
GGCGGGGGACGGCCCGGGGGGCGGGTTCGCGGGACGGGCGAGGCAGGAGGAACATGGCGGGGAGCCGCGCGCAAAATCGGCGGCGCGTCGCGAACCGGATCGGTCAGCATGTCGCCGACGGTATCGTCGACGAGCGCCGTGATGTCGGCCGGTTTCCGCGCAAAGGCTTGCGGCCCGCGTTTTTGCGGTCGTTTGCGGAACACGTTGAAGATGTCCACCATGGGCGCTTGCTCAGCCTCTCACGGTCATCCGTTTGCACACCGCGTCGCTCGATTGATTCTCCGCATCAACATGAATGAGGAAACGCGCGTTGCCCAGAGCGAGGCCGGAATTCGTAAAGCGCCACCCGAATCGAGCCCAGAGCATGATCCCGAGAAGTGGAAAGCGGCTTTCGGAAAAGATCATGCTCAAACAAAAAAGATAAGCAACGAGTCTGTTTCGACGTTCGTTGAAACAGATAGATACCGGGCCCCGTAGATACCGGGCCTTGTCCGCCGGTTCAATCTCGATTGCGGCCCGTTCCGTTCAAGTTAATGATATCATTTGTTCTTTTTTGGACCAAGCGACAGCGGCGCAGCCGCCGGCGAGGCACAGCCCGCCTCATTCTGGATGAACAGGCCCTGCACCTTGCCGCTGTTGGATTCGACGCGCGATACCCCTGTGGTCATGTCGACCAGCAGCTTGTCGCCGCGCAACACGTTCTTGCACTGGGTCAAGACGACCTTGCCCAGCATCGTGATCAGGTTGGTCCTGGTATCGAACACTGCGGTGTCGCCGGTCACGACCTGGTCCTTCTGGGTCACCACCACGTCACCCCTGGCCTCCAGCCGCTTGATCGAGGACGCCCCGGATGGTCCTGGCGTCGCCGCGGCCATTGTCGTCTTCGCCGGCGCGTTGCCCTTGGCGTTGGAATTGGCGTTGGCATTGGCATTGGCCGAATTGCCGCTTTCATAATAGACCACGAGGGTCCTCGACGTCATCGTGGTGTCGCCCTGCACCACCTTGACGTTACCGGAGAACGTCGCCTCCTTCTTCTTGTCGCGCATCTCAAGCGCGGCGGCCTCGATCTGGATCGGCTGGTCGCGATTCTGGGAAAATCCCTGCATCGCGTTGGGAACGCCTTTCATCGAGCTTTGTCCCGCCGCTTCGCCGGCCGCCATCACGGCGAAGGCGATCAATCCGCTGCACAGCAGGCAGGCGATGCGGGGCGCACGCGAGAGATCGACACGGCTTTGCATGGCCAGAATCATTTCGTATTGCCGGGTTTGCGCGAGGGACTCCGCGCGCCCTCGGCAATGGCTGCCGGCGGCGTCTCCTCGCCGGCCGCATCCGCGGTCGCGACAGGATGGTCCATGATCAGGTGCATCACGACATTGTTTTCGAACCGCACCACGTCGCCCTTTTCGGAGACCTTCATGGTGTCGGCGGTCAGCGTCCCGTTCAGCAGTTTGACATCGACGGGCTGGTCCGACGTGACCGTGCCGCGGCCCATATCGACCAGCGCATGGTTCAACCGCGCCTCGTATCCCGTCGAAGACTGCATGAGGATATCCTTGTGCAGATCAAGAATCTGCGTTTTCGTGTCAAACAAGCCGGTGCGGGAATTCAGCGTCACCGTCGTGCGGTCTTCCATCAGCACCTTGGCGCGCAGGGTATGCAGCTCGACATGATCCGGATCGGTGATGTCCTGCGTCGCGGTCGCGGCGCGCATCTCGTAAGGCCGCTTGTCCGGCGTGAAGCCTGACAGATGCGGCGATTCCATCGTGATCCTGGTGCCGGAAACGACGAGATTATCCATGTCGAGCGGCAGCTTGGCCAGCGCACGAAAGGGATTGAAAACCGCGATCGCGATCAACCCGGTCATCGCAAGACCGACCACGGCCGGCACCGCGATCCGCAACGCCCGCACCATGCGGCTGTGGCGAGCCGCGCGGGCGAAACGCGCCTCCAGACCGTCCTGCAGCCCGGCTTGATAGGTAGGGGTCTGAACCGGATACACCGCTGCTCCAGGCGCCTGTTTCAAAACATGATCCCGAAAAGTGAAAACCGGTTTTCAGTCAGGATCATGCTCAAAAGACCGTGTTAGAGTCGGATCGCCGCAGTTGGATCGCACTCCGACCATTCTACCCCGAGCCGCGGAGTTTCGCAGCCCGACATCGCAAGACGCCGCGCCTCGCGCCGGCCTCATGATTCCGCCGTCCCCGCGACACGGAACGCGGTGCTCAACTCGCCGTGACCACCACGGCAAAACCGGCGCCACCGAGAACGAGGAGTGTGACCGAAACGGGGCGGATTGTTAATGTCGCGGCCGGTCTTGGCCGGGCGACCGTCCTTGGCGGGCCGGATCGCGTCTCTCACGAATGGGCAAAAATGTCCTCCTCTCTCCATCCGCAGAGATCGAGTCTGGCGCGCGTCGGCAGGAATTCGAAACACGCCTGCGCCATCCCGGCGCGATCTTCCCGCGCCAGCATGGCGTCGAGCCTGCCGCGCAGGGCGTGCAGATGCAGCACGTCGGAGGCGGCATAGGCGAGCTGCGCATCGCTCAGCGTCTGCGCCCCCCAATCGCTCGATTGCTGCTGCTTCGACAGATCGATGTTGAGCAACTCGCGCACCAGATCCTTCAGGCCATGCCGGTCGGTGTAGGTGCGGGTCAGCCGCGAGGCGATCTTGGTGCAATAGACCGGCTGCGGCATCACGCCCAATGCATTATAAAGCGCGGCGAGATCGAAGCGCGCGAAATGGAAGATCTTGACAATGGCCGGATCGCCCAGCAGTTTTTTCAGGTTCGGCGCGTCGTGCTGGCCGTGCGCGATCTGGATCACGTCGGCGGTGCCGTCACCCGGCGACATCTGCACCACGCACAGCCGGTCGCGGTGCGGATTGAGGCCCATGGTCTCGGTGTCGATCGCCGCCGAACCGGCGTAGCGCGCAAGGTCCTGGTCCGGCAGGTCGCCACGGTGCAGGCGGATGGTCATGATGTCTCGGCCTCGTCGAATCGATTGGTGACTCAAAATACCGTTGAAATGGCTAACAAACGAGGGGCGATCCGTTTGAAAAACCTCAGTAGCCAGCGTCCGGAGCGGACAAGGCCGGGTGGTTAATTAAGGACTTCCAAAGCACTGAAAAGTCAGGATCTTTTTTATAGATTTCGCTGACTCAGCCCTAGCTTGTGTGCATAACGGCGGCCTGTCTTTCACCAATATCAAACGAAACCGCGGCAACATCGGCGAATTGCGGGTTGACGAGGATGCCGGATGAAAAATGAAGCACGATTGCCACGCCTTGCAGTCCTCATCGACGCGGACAACACATCGCCTCAAATCGCGGGCGGCCTGTTCGAGGAGATCGCAAAATTCGGCGAAGCCAGCGTCCGCCGCATCTACGGCGACTTTTCGGGTTCACATCTGAAATCGTGGACCGAGCTTCTTCAGAAGCATGCGATCGACCCCTATCAGCAGTTTTCTTATACCAAAGGAAAGAACGCCTCCGATATAGCGCTCGTCATCGACGCGATGGATTTGTTGCATGGCGAACGCTTGGACGGCTTCTGCCTCGTGTCGTCCGATAGCGACTTCACCCGCCTCGCGTCTCGCTTGCGCGAGCAGGGCGCCGAGGTCTACGGATTTGGCGCGCAGAAAACGCCCGAAAGCTTTCGGCAGGCTTGCCGCCGATTCATCTACACCGAAAATCTAGTTCCTGAGCCCCCATCGTCGAACGCCGACGTGGCAGGGAAACGGGCGTCATTGAAGTCGCCAAGCGCCGCGATTCCTATCCTCAACAAAGCTCTGTCACAGATCGAAGGCGAGGATGGATGGGCGCTTCTCGGCCCTGTGGGACAGCAGATATCGAAATTGTTCTCGGATTTCGATGTCCGTAGCTATGGCTTCGGAAAACTCAGCAATCTTGTCCGAAAAACCGGCGCATTCGAGATCGATGAGACAAACGGGCCGATACGCATCCGGGCGCGTCGTGTATCAAAAACAGTGGCGCGCTGATGGCTGCGATCACGAATCCGCGGACTCATGAAAAAAACAGCGGGCTTCAAACGGATCAGGATCGAATGAACCGTCACGGTCCGATTTTATTTCAGGCTACGTCTTGAAACCTTAAATCAGATCAGAACGGGGCCGGAACGTCTGCGAAGACGGGATTCGATTATAACTCACACTCGTTTAGATGCGGAGCAGAGGATCGGGCTGCACCTCGGACAAGGGGCGATCCTTTAACGTCCATTCGCGCTGCATCTCGTGCACATGGACGTCGCGAGCGCCGGTCTTTGTCAATATCTGGAGCGCACGCTTCTCCGCGTCATCGTCCCGTACGCTTACCCACATGACTGTCCCGCCCCGCGCAAGCTGTTTCGAAACGCTGTCGCTGTGGCGGCGCGCGACGGCGCCAGCCAAAAGGGCGCCGAGCCCGCCTCCTGCCGCGGCGCCGGCAAGCATCGTACCGATGGTCGGCACCGCCAGACCGCCGGACCCGGCTGCGACCGCAGCGGCTGCGACACACCCTATATAGAAAGGAATGCCGACAAGCGCCGCTTCGCCCTCGACGCGAGAGTCCTTTTCGGCAAAGGCCGCCCCCGGCGCCCGGCGGTCGTCTTCGATCTCAAGGAGAGTGGGGTAAAGCCCGTCCATTCGCTCCTTGATCTTCTCATCACTTGCAAGCACGGAAATCGCCGCTCTGTCGAAACCTGAAACCTCAAGTTCGTCAACCGCAGCTTCCAAGGCGTCGAAATCGGAAAAAACTCCCACGGCTTCGCGCACGCTATAATGCACCGTTCCGCTTGTGTCGGACATTTCGGAAACTCCTATCGATGTTGTCATTTTCAGCAGCGCTGTCCCGACAACGCGCTCAGCTACCGACAGAACTCAGTGCCAGACGACAATGTTCCGCGCCGCGGCGGCAAGGAAAACAGCTGGATGAACACAAGATCGTTCCCGACGATATGGGCCATACCGATCGAGGCGATATGTGCTTTATTTAATTAAGGTGGCCGGGTCGCCGCCCGGCGCAACAGGACCGGCTTCCGTTCGTCGAACAGGAGCGCGTCAATGCCGGTATGGCGTTCGCGCCGTCCGTCTTGATGCGCGCGTTGCGCGAGGGTCTCGTGGCCGGCTCTTGCGTAAAGAGACAGACTGTCACGGGGTTGGGCGGACTCGAAAATTGCCTTTACATGTCGTCATTACGCGGGCCTGCCCCGCTGATCGGGTACATAGCCACGCAGCGACGGAACGCATCTTAAGATTTCTGGCACGCCCTTCCCCGACAAGGTTGCGGGGCAACCCGGCATTGGCATAGAGCGTTTTGGAGCCAAGCATGTCCTCGGGCTTGGCCCGAGGACGGAATCCGGTTCGCATGAACAAGAACCTGGAGTCTTTCACCGTTTCCATGAAACGATGAAGGACTCTTAGCGACCCTGGGCGCTGGCCAGGTCGGCCAGATTTTTCCGCGATTGCGCGATATCGGGGTGATCGGGAGGGAGCGCCTTCTCCCGGATCGCCAGCGCCTGCTTGCAGAGCGATTCGGCCTCGGCGTAGCGGGCCTCGTCCTTGTAGACCGACGCCAGATTGTCCAGCGCCGAGGCGACGGAGGGATGGTGAGCGCCGAGCGATTTCTCGAAGATAGCGACCCCGCGCTTGTAGAGCGGCTCGGCCTCGGCGTAGCGGCCCTGGGCCTTGTACACGTAGGCCAGGCTGTTCAGCGACTGCACGAGATCCGGGTGATCGGGCCCGAGCGCCTTTCTCCAGGTCGCCAGCGCCCGCTTGCAGAGTGGCTCAGCCTCGGCATAGCGGCCCTGGAGGCTGTAGAGTTCGGCCAGATCGGTCAGCCCGAGCGCGACAGAGGGATGCTCCAGTCCGCGCGTCTTCGCGCAGATGGCCAACGCTTGTCTGTACAGCGGCTCGGCTTCGGCATAGCGCCCCTCGGCTTTAAAGATCTCGGCCTGATCGTTCAGCCTTGCCGCAAGCATGATTTCTGATACTGCCATAACACTGGACTCCTGACTTACGGCCGGGTTTAGCAAAATAAAGGGGCGCCGGTAGCCCCTAATTCGTCGTGGGTTCTTCGATTCCCGGCATTTAGACACCCCAGTTTGACACGGCTAGAGCTATTTCGGCTTTAATGGAATCAAAGCCGGGCTCACTTCGCATGAAAATATACGGTCAAACCAGGAATTCGAGCCAGAATTGCCAGGACGGCGCAGGCGCTTCCGGTGATCTGGGAGACGATCGAGGCGGAGCGGAAAACGACCGGC
Source organism: Bradyrhizobiaceae bacterium (assembly GCA_044508545.1). Taxonomy (GTDB): domain Bacteria; phylum Pseudomonadota; class Alphaproteobacteria; order Rhizobiales; family Xanthobacteraceae; genus Nitrobacter. The sequence goes on from JBIQHO010000073.1 coordinate 6,257, forward strand.
CAACCTGTATCCAATGGACCCGAGACAGGTAGCCCGAAGGAACGAATTTTTGAGGCCCATGGGAGGTCCTGATCGCCTGCGCGGACGCGCGGTCACTCCCGAACGCGGGACAACAGCGCAAGCCCGGCGACGAAGAACAGCACCAGCACCGCCATGCCGGCCTTCTGGCTCGCGGTAACGAAGGTGACGAAGCCGACCAGCAACGGGCCGACGAACGATGTCACCTTTCCGGTCAGCGCGAACAATCCGAAGAATTGCGCAATGCGATCCTTCGGCGCAAGCCGGATCAGCAGCGTCCGCGACGCCGCCTGCAGCGGACCGCCGGCGCCGCCGATCAGGCAGCCGAGGATGAGATAGGCCTTCTCCGCGGGCGCGGCGAACAGCCCGCCGCCGGGCACGGGCGGCGCGACCTCCACGAACAGGATGGAATCCTTCTGGACCAGCAGGATCGCCACGATCGACAGCAACAGGACGGTCATGCTGGCGGCGATGACGAACTTCGGACCCAGGCGGTCGTCGAGCTTGCCGCCGATCCACGCGCCGAGCGCGCCGGCCACGGCGAGCAGTATGCCGAATGTTCCGATCTGGATGGTATGCCAGCCGAAGGTGCCGGCGGCATAGATGCCGCCGAAAGCGAACAGCGACACCAGCCCGTCGGTGTAGATCATGTTGGCGAGGAGGAAGGTCGCCAGCGACTTGCGCTTCGGCAGTTCACCGAGCGTCCCGCGCAGTTCGTGCAACCCTTCACGCAACGCCAGTCGCACCGGGCGCTTCGCCGGGAAGTCGGGCGTCAGCAGGAACATCGGCAGCACGAAGACGATGAACCAGATGCCGGTCAAGGGACCGGTGATGCGATCGCCCTGGTGGGTCACGGGATCGAGCCCGAACAGCGGTGACAGGCCGAACAGCGTCTTGCCGGTTGCGGGATCGGCGGCAAGGAAGCCAAGCACCAGGACAAGGCTGAGAATGCCGCCGACATAGCCGGTGGCCCATCCGGTTCCGGACAGGCGACCGATCTTATGGGGCGGCACCAGCGAGGGCATCATCGCGTTGTTGAACACGGTGGCGAATTCAACGCCGATGGTGGCGATGCTATATGCGATCAAGAGCGGCAGGATCACGCTGGGGTCGCCGGGCTTGCCGATCCACATCAGGCTGGAGCCGATCACCAGCAGCGCGCCGAACGCCGCGATCCAGGGCTTGCGCCGGCCGCTGGCGTCGGCGATGGCGCCCAGCACCGGCGATGCGAATGCGATCACGATGCCGGCCGCGCCGGTGGCAAATCCCCACAGCGATTGCCCCTCTGCCGGCGTCGCCGCCACGAAGGTCGCGAAATAGGGCGCGAAAACGAAGGTCGTGATCAGCGTGAAGTAGGGCTGCGCCGCCCAGTCGAACATGATCCAGCTCGCCACCGCGGCGCGCGGCGCATAGCGCGTCTCAAGATCACCGGCGTTGCCTGTGGGCATGGCAGTGGTCATCGTCATGATCGATATGTCCCGTCGAATCATGTGTGAGTCGTATCTGACCTCGCGCCGAAATTCCTATAGCATCGATTGGTTGACGGAACGACACCAGCAACACCCGTGGAGCATTGGATGATCCGCCGAAGGCCGCTCCGGCACATGTTTTTCCCGATCGGCTTTTTTCTGATCGCCGCATTGCTGGTTGTCCGAACGCCCGTGTCGGCGCAGGATGCGCGCGGTTCCCCGTCCCCTGCGCCCATCGCGATCCGCCCCGTGGACGCGAAACATGGCATGGTGGTGGCGCAGGAGAAGCGGGCCGCCGCAATCGGCGCGGACATTCTGGCGCGTGGCGGCAATGCGGTCGATGCGGCGGTGGCGGCCGGTTTCGCCATGGCGGTCACCTATCCCCGCGCAGGCAATCTCGGCGGCGGCGGTTTCATGGTGGTTCACCTTGCAGAGCGGAATCGTGACATCGCCATCGACTATCGCGAGACCGCGCCAGGCGCGACCACGCGCGACATCTTTCTTGGCGCCGATGGCAAGCCGGAGCCTGCGAAGTCGCGCGATTCGGCGCTCGGCATCGGCGTGCCCGGCACTGTCGCCGGTCTGGCGCTGGCGCTTGAGTCATACGGCTCGGGCAAATTCACGCTCGCCGACCTGCTCGAGCCCGCGATCACGCTCGCGCGCGACGGGTTCAGGATCAGCGACGACACCGCCGACACGCTGCCGCAACGGCACCGGCGTCTCGCGCGCTGGCCATCGTCCGTGAAAATATTTTCGCGCCCCGACGGCAGCTCGCTGCGCGAGGGAGACCTGCTGGTTCAGACTGATCTGTCGGCGACGCTGACCGCGATCGCCGAACGCGGGCCGCGTGGCTTTTACCAAGGGCCGGTGGCGGCAAGGCTGGAGGCGGCGATCCGCGCAGCCGGCGGAATCATGACGCTGGACGATCTGAAGTCGTATCGACCTTTCGTCCGCGAGCCGGTGCGCGGCAGCTATCGTGGCTATGACATCGTCTCGATGCCGCTGTCGTCGTCGGGCGGCACCGTTCTGATCGAGTCGCTGAATATCCTTGAGGGATTCCCGATGCGCGATCTGCATCAGGGGTCGGCGGATTCGCTGCATCTTTTGATCGAGGCGATGAAGCGCGCCTACGCCGACCGCGCGCGCTATCTCGGCGATCCCGCCTTCGTGCATGCACCGATCGCAACGCTGCTCTCCAAGGACTACGCCGCCAAACAGCGCGCCTCGATCGATATGGCGCGCGCAAGGCCCGCCGCCGCAGTTCCCCTGCCGCCACCGCATGAGGGCGACAACACCACGCATTTTTCCGTGGCCGACGCCTTCGGCAACGCCGTCAGCAATACCTATACGCTGAACTTCAGCTATGGCGTCGGGCTGGTGGCGGAAGGCACCGGCGTTCTGCTCAACAACGAACTCGACGATTTCACCGCGGCGCCCGGAGCGGCGAACGCATTCGGGCTGGTCGGCTTCGAGGCTAACCTGCCCGGCCCCGGCAAGCGGCCATTGTCCTCGATGACGCCGACCATCGTGCTGAAAGACGGCAGGCCGGTGCTGGTGACGGGATCGCCCGGCGGCAGCCGCATCGTCTCCACGGTATTGCAGGTGATCGTCAACGTGCTCGACTACGGGATGAACGTCGCGGAAGCCGTGGCCGCGCCGCGGCTGCACCATCAATGGCTGCCCGATGAGGTTCGCGCCGAGCACGGATTTCCTGAGAACGTCATCGCGGAATTGCGGGCGCGGGGCCATGCCGTTGTCATGCCGATGGGACAGACCTCGGCCAACTCGATCGCCGTCTCGCCGGACGGCTTCCACGGCGCGGCCGATCCGCGAACGCGCGGGTCGGAGGCGGCGGGTTATTGAGACGAACAGACCGGCCAAGCCAGCCCAATCCCGTCTCGCAATATTCATCCGGGTAATATTGACTGATCAATTATACCCGGGTAATAATCGTGAACCCACGATGGATGGTACCGATGATCCACGATCAAACACCTTGTTTCACCGCATTCGAGGGCCAGCGCCGCATTGCGTCCGGCCCGCTTGCCGATGTTGCGCTGGCGGTCAAGCACGCGGAGACGCGCGCGACCGCTCCCATCGCAATCTACAGCGATGCGACCGGGCGGCCCGTCGACCTCGACCTGCGGGGGTCCGACGACGATGTCACCGCCCGTCTGCAGCGGACCTCGCCGGTCGAAGCGACCGGACCGCGCGGCCGCGGCCGGCCGAAACTCGGCGTGGTCGCCCGCGAGGTGACGCTGCTGCCGCGGCACTGGGAATGGCTGAGCGCGCAGCCCGGCGGCGCGTCTGTCGCCTTGCGCAGGCTGGTCGACGAGGCGCGCCGCGCCAATGGCGAGCGGGATCGCAACCGCGCGGCCCGCGACGCCGCCTATCACTTCATGTCCGCGATGGCGGGCAATCTCGCGAACTTCGAGGAAGCCGCGCGCGCGTTGTTCGCAGACGACCGGCGGCGGCTGGCTGGCCTGATCGCTACCTGGCCGGACGACATCCGCGATCACGTCATCAAGCTGGTGGAGCGGATTTGACATTGGCGGCGACCTGCGGTCTCGCAACGCGGAGTGTCAAATTGAAAGCTAGCTTTTCGGCGGTGCCGTCAGAACTCTCGCGAAGGATCCGGTCATGAGCATCGCGCGGCCGCTATGGCAGGCGTATCTCGCCTTCCTGATGCCGATGATGCTGAGCAACATCCTGCAGGCGCTGTTCGGCACCATCAACGGCATCTATCTCGGCCAGATGATCGGCGTCGATGCGCTCGCCGCCGCCTCGATCTTCTTTCCGGTGATGTTCTTCTTCATCTCGTTCATCATCGGCCTCGGCGCGGGCTCGTCGGTGCTGATCGGCCAGGCCTGGGGCGCGGGCGCGACAGGCAAGGCGAAGGCGATCGCCGGGACCACGCTGATGCTGACCTTGCTCGGCGGCGGCGCGATCGCGATAGGCGGCGGCGTGTTCGCGCGCGATCTGATGGTTGCACTGGCGACGCCGCCCAACATCCTCGACGCCGCGACCGACTACGCCCGCATCATGATGATCGCCATGCCGGCGACCTTCACCTTCCTGCTCGCCACGGCGATGATGCGCGGCGTCGGCGACACGATCACCCCTCTCTGGGGGCTTGCGATCTCGACCGTGATCGGACTCGTCGTCACGCCGGCGCTGATCCGGGGCTGGTTCGGACTGCCGCAGCTCGGCGTCGCCAGCGCCGCGGTCGCATCCGCGATTTCTTCGGTCGTGACGCTGTTGTGGCTCGGGCTGCACATGCTGCGGATGGATCATCCGCTGGCGCCCGATGCGGTGTTTTTCCGCGCCATGCGGCTGGACCGCGACCTGCTCGGCAAGGTGCTGCGCATCGGCGTGCCCACCGCGGTCCAGCTCGTGGTGATGTCGCTCGCCGAAATCGTCCTGCTCGGCATCGTCAACGGATTCGGATCCGACGCCACCGCCGCCTATGGCGCCGTCAACCAGGTGCTGAGCTACGTCCAATTCCCGGCGATCTCGATCGCCATTACCGCGTCGATCTTCGCGGCGCAGGCGATCGGCGCGGGCCAGACCGCGCGGATCGGATCCATCGTGCGCACCGGAATGTGGCTCAACCTGCTTTTGACCGGCGGCCTCGTCGCGCTCGGCTACCTGCTGTCGCGGACCATCATCGGGTTCTTCATCACCGGTCCCGAGGTGCTCGACCTGGCGCAGACACTGCTGTTCATCGTGCTATGGAGCACGGTTCCCTTCGGCATGGCCACCGTGTACTCGGCCACCATGCGCGCGAGCGGCACGGTGCTGGTGCCGACGCTGCTGTCGATTCTTGCCATCGTGGCCGTGGAGGTGCCGGTCGCGGTCGTGCTCAGCCGCCGGATCGGGGTCGAAGGCGTCTGGATCGCCTATCCGGCCGCGTTCTGCGCCATGCTGGTGCTGCAGATGGGCTTCTACCAGATGGTCTGGCGCAAGCGCGAGATCAAGCGGCTGATCTGAGGGGACCGCAGCGCGGGCGCGCGAGCCGGCGTCGAAGCCAATCCGGGTCAACAAATCGGTTATGACACGTGCGGAGTAAATCGATGCGCATTCTCGTGGTCGGGGCCGGCGCGACCGGCGGCTATTTCGGCGGCAGATTGCTCCAGGCCGATCGGGACGTCACCTTTCTGGTGCGCCCGAAACGCGCCGCTGAGCTGGCAAGCACCGGTCTCGTCATCAAGAGCCCGCACGGCGACGTGACACTGAAAAATCCTCCGACCGTGCAGGCCGACGGCTTGAGCGAGACGTTCGACGCCGTGCTGCTGGCCTGCAAGGCGTTCGACCTCGGCGATGCCATCGCCTCTTTCGCGCCCGCAGTCGGCTCGCACACGGCGATCATTCCGCTGCTCAACGGAATGCGGCACCTGGAGACGCTCGACGCCGAATTCGGCCGCGATCGCGTGCTCGGCGGCCTGTGCTCGCTCGCGGTCACGCTCAACGCAAGGCGCGAGATCGTTCACCTCGCGCCGATGCAGTTGCTCCGCTTCGGCGAGCGCGACGGCGGCATGAGCGACCGGGTCAAGGCCATCGCCGATATCTTCGCCGGCGCCGATTGCGGATCGCGGGCGTCCGACGAGATCATCCAGGACATGTGGGAAAAGTGGGTATTTCTGGCGACGCTGGCCGGCGCCACTTGCGTAATGCGCGCTTCCATCGGTCAGATCGTCGCCGCGCCAGGCGGCCGCGATTTCGTCCTCGGCGCACGCGATGAAATCGCCGCCATTGCCAGGGCGGCCGGGCACACACCGCGCGAGGAGGTTCTGACCTCCTCCACCGGAATCCTGACGGCGGAGGGTTCGCCGCTGACCGCCTCGATGTTCCGCGACATCGAGGCCGGCGCGCGGATCGAGGCCGATCACATCATCGGCGATCTCATCACCCGCGCCGAGGCCGCCAAGCTGCCGGTGCCGAAACTGCGCACGATCTATACGCATCTGAAGGCCTACGAGCAGCGGCGGGGATGATCGGCGCTGGAGCACCGCCGTTCCTGCGCAAGCGGGGCCATGCGCCATGTCGCCGATGGATCGATGATGGCTGAGCCGCGGCAGTTCGGATACCCG
>JBIQHO010000074.1:0-12816 GCA_044508545.1 Bradyrhizobiaceae bacterium
CGGCAATGCCGCCTTGGGTTTGCCGCAAGAGTACCGGCGGTGGCTCCGGGGCCTCGACGCGAGCGGGGCTGGGTGTCATCGAATTATCCGTTTGGGCAAAACCTCTTCCTCATGTAACAGGCGGCATCGGGCCTGAGCAGGGGCAGGATCACATGGCGACTGCGAAAATGAGCGTGGCCGAACTCGAGGCGTTTCTCCACGCCGAGTTCCCACAGGCATTCAGGGACAACGATATCGCCATCGAAAGCGCCGATGGCGAGACGTCGCTGCTGCGCCAGCGCTATAGCGAACGCATGCTGCGTCCGGGCGGCACCGTCTCCGGGCCGACGCTGATGGCGCTGGCCGATTTCGCCATGTATGTGGTGCTTTTGTCGCGGATCGGCCCGGTCGGGCTGGCGGTGACCGCCAATCTCAACATCAATTTCCTGCGCAGGGGACGCCCGGGTCAGGACGTGCTTGCCGCCGCGCGGCTTCTCAAGCTCGGCCGGCGGCTGGCGGTCGGCGAAGTGACGCTGCTGTCGGGCACATCACCCGATCCAATCGCCCACGTGACCTCCACTTACTCCATTCCGAATGCTTGAAAATTCTACAGGTAATATAGAACCATTTTCATAAGTCACTGATTACGTGATAAAAATATCGATCGAGTGGCGTTGACTGGAATTGATTGCTTCTCTAGAACGCAATCGGTTCGGTGCCTGGACGCCGAAGTTCTCTTTTCACGGATTTCTCACATGAAAACGTTCTCGGCAAAGCCAGCCGAAGTGACGAAAAAGTGGGTGCTGATCGACGCCAGCGGCCTGGTGGTCGGGCGGCTCGCCACCCTCGTTGCAATGCGGCTGCGCGGCAAGCATCTGCCGACCTACACCCCGCACGTCGATTGCGGCGACAACGTCATCATCATCAATGCCGCCAAGGTGGTTTTCACCGGCCGCAAGCGTGACGACAAGGTCTATTACAATCACACCGGCTACATCGGCGGCATCAAGGAGCGCACGGCGAAGTCGATCCTCGAGGGTCGTTTCCCCGAACGGGTGATCGAAAAGGCCGTGGAGCGCATGATCCCGCGCGGCCCGCTCGGACGCGTGCAGCTCGGCAATCTCCGCGTCTACGCCGGCGCGGAGCACCCGCACGAAGCCCAGCAGCCGGAAGTCGTTAACATCGGCGCGATGAACCGCAAGAACATGAGGGCCGCATAGCGATGTCCGATACCATGCAGTCTCTCGATCAGTTGTCCGCGCTGAAGACGGCCGAGTCCGAAGCGCCGAAGCACACCAAGAAGGTCGACAAGCACGGCCGCGCCTACGCCACCGGCAAGCGCAAGGACGCGGTTGCCCGCGTCTGGATCAAGCCGGGCGCCGGCAAGATTCTGGTCAACGCGCGCGAGGTCGAGGTTTACTTTGCGCGTCCGGTGCTGCGCATGATGATCCAGCAGCCGCTCGTCGCAGCAGCCCGCGCCGGTCAGTACGACGTGGTGTGCACCGTCGCCGGCGGCGGCCTGTCCGGCCAGGCCGGGGCCGTTCGTCATGGCCTATCCAAGGCGCTGACGAATTTCGAACCCGAATTGCGCGGCGTCCTCAAGAAGGGCGGCTTCCTGACACGCGACTCGCGCGTGGTCGAGCGCAAGAAGTACGGCAAGGCGAAAGCCCGCCGCTCGTTCCAGTTCTCCAAGCGCTAATCAGGGCGCTTTCGGCATTCGCTGCTGCGTGGCAGCGAATGTCGGTTCCGGAACTCAAAACGATCCTCCTCCGGAACCGGAGGGGGATATCGGGCACGGCAGGAAGCCTGTTATGCTCGGGGATGAAGCTGGCTTCCTCGCCATCGCGGAAGAAAACCGCCAGGGCGTCGTGTGTGCCCCTTCTCATGCGATGCGCATTCGTCTTGATGCTGCTGATGCCACGAGTCGTCTTTGCGCAGGTCGGCGCGGAGACCGCATCCGATCCGAAACCTGCTGCGAAGGCCGATCAGGACACGCGCGAATCGATCTGCCTGATGGTCGAGTCAGCAGCCAGGGCCGAGAACCTGCCGCTGGAGTTTTTTGCGCGCGTGATCTGGCAGGAGAGCCGGTTTCAGCCCGATGCCGTGGGACCGTTGACCCGCAGCGGCGAGCACGCGCAGGGCATTGCGCAGTTCATGCCGGGAACGGCGAGCGAGCGACGGCTGCTCGACCCGTTCGATCCGGTGCAGGCGCTGCCGAAATCGGCCGAGTACCTGAACGAGTTGCGCGGACAATTCGGCAATCTGGGATTGGCCGCCGCGGCCTATAATGCCGGGCCGCGCCGCGTGCAGGACTGGCTCGACGGCAAGGGATCGATGCCGGCCGAGACACGCAACTATGTTGTGGCCATCACGGGATCTCCGGTCGAGGACTGGGCCGATGCCGGCAAGAGCGGCAAGCCGCCGGATCACCCACCGGCATCATCGAGTTGCCGGGAACTGATGGCGCTGTTGAAGCGCGCGCCCAATCCTTTTGTCGCGGAGCTTGAACAGCATGTGAAGCTCGGTGCCGACAAACCATGGGGCGTGCAGCTCGCAGCCGGCTTCAGCCGCGTCCGCGCGCTGGCGATGTACGCACGAGCAATCCGGCGGCTCGGCTCCGTGATCGGCGACCGCGATCCGAGCCTGCTGGGCTCGATATTGCGCAGCCGCGGCACTCGGACGTTCTATCAGGTGCGGGTCGGGGCCGATACGCGCGCGGAAGCCGATGGTCTCTGCAACCAGATCAGGCGCGCCGGCGGCGCCTGCCTCGTTTTGCGGAATATGCGCGTGAGAGGTTGAGCCCGGCATTCCATGGGGGTGCCTGCCAGTGCTCACCCGGCAAGGTCGGGCTATGCTTCGCGATGAATAACGGTCCGTATCGTGCTATCAGGACGCGAGGAGATCAGGGCCATGGTGCGTGAATATGAGGTACGAGAAGGAGAAGTGGTCGTCGAGCTGCCGCCGGCGACCGACGCCGGGCTTGTCTTTATCGGCAGAATTCGCACGCCCTGGACGTCCCGGCTGAAGACGCCGCGTCAGGGCCGCGAGGACGGGCCGATCTGCCGGCTGGAGATTTTCGATCTTTGGAAGCCCGCGCTGCAGGGGCTCGATCGGTATTCCAGCATCGAAGTCATCTACTGGCTGCACCTGTCGCGTCGCGACATCGTGCTGCAGAGCCCAAAGAACAGCGGCGAGACCCATGGCACGTTTTCGCTGCGGTCCCCGGTGCGGCCCAATCCGCTGGGGACATCGCTGGTCAAGCTGGTCGGCATCGAGGGATCGACCGTGCTGGTGCGCGGGCTGGACTGTATCGACGAGACGCCACTCATCGACATCAAGCCGAACCGTTGCCAGTTCACGCCGATCGCGCCGCCACAAGACGGCGATTTCGAAACCGGGTGATTTTCTGCCAAACCATCGCATTTTCTTCGCGCGAACCGGGTTCCATCCTCGGGTCAAGCCCGAGGACATGCTTCGCTCGAAAACGCTCTAATGCGACGGCCCGGCCCCTGGCGACCGCGCTTCGCCCATGACAGGCACCCGCCTCACCTCGGTCAGATAGTTGAGTGTCAGCGACACCCAGATGATGCCGTAGAGCAGCATGAAGCAGCTTGAGTTGAAGCCGAGCCAGTCCAGGATCGCGCCGAACGTGATCGGCAGCAGGAAGCCGCCGAGGCCGCCCGCCATGCCGACGATGCCGGACACCGCGCCCATGCTGTCGGGGAAATCGTCGCCGATATACTTGAACGTCGACGCCATGCCGCAGGCAAAGGCGATGCCGAGGGCGAAGAGAAGCATCGTGAAGAACCACGACGGCAGGGCGATGCGGAAACTCAGGGGATCGCGGATCGTGTGCACGATCAGGTCAGTCTTGGGATAGGACAGCAGGAACAGGCAAACCCAGGCCACCCACAGCACCCACCACGTCACGTTGTGGGCGCCGAAGCGGTCCGACAACCAGCCGCCAAAGGCGCGGAAGGCGCCGCCGGGCAGCGAGAAGCAGGCGGCGAGAAGCGAGGCCTGCGCGATGGTGAAGCCGTACTCGGTCTTGAAGTATTGCGGCATCCAGATCGACAGCGCGGTGAAGCCGCCGAATACGATCGAATAGTACTGGCAATATTTCCAGACCCGCGGATCGCGCAGCACCGACAGTTGCTGCCACATCGACGGCACCTGGCCGCCGACGCCGGGATCGGGCTTGGACAACACCCAGAACAACAACGCCGTGACCAGCAGCGCGACGGCATAGACCTTTGGCACCATCTGCCAGCCATAGGCCCCGATCAGCCATGGGGCCACGAACATGTTGAGCGCCGCGCCGACCGTTCCCGCGCCGAAGAAGCCCATCGCGAAGCCGCGGCTCTCCTTGGGAAAGAAACGCGCGACATAGGGCGTGCCGACCGAAAACGAAGCGCCGACGAGGCCGAGCGCCAATCCGAGCAGCAGGAACTGCCAAAGCGCCGTTGCATAGGCGGACAGCCAGAGCGGGATCGCGCAGGCGACCAACAACAGCAGCATGATGATCCGCCCGCCGAAGCGGTCGGTCCAGATGCCCAGCGGCAAACGAAAGACCGCGCCGGTCAGGACGGGCGTTGCCGTGAGCAGACCGAATTCGGTCGAACCAAGCCCAAGCTGTTCGCGGATCGGAATACCGACCACGCCGAACATCATCCAGACGGCGAAGCAGACGGTGAAGGCCCAGGTGGTGATGAACAGGACGGACAGATTGCCGGATCTCGCCATTCGCCGCCCCGATCTTGCTCTGCCCGTTTCAGGCTCGCCATCGATCGGGCGGGTTATGAGATTTCCACCTTCCCGGCTGGCTCATGACCGGGCATCATGATGCAGGTTCGAAAATCTGTACAGGGCCAGAATTTCGGGCCGGTCCGTTATGGGAACGTAAATGGGTCCGTGACGATTGAATCGATCGCATCGCGGGTTCAGGTGGTGGTGCCGCCCCCTCCGTTTTCCAACGGAGGGCTGGCAATCGGCGCGGGAGAGCAAAACAGAAACGCGCCGCGTTTGCGCGGCAACTTCCTTTGATCGGGCCTATCCAGCCGCCATACGCAATCCCTGACGCTCCAGCGCCGGTTTGCCGGCCATCAGCCGTTCGGCCTGAACAACCGCAAGCGTCAGGACGAGGATCGCAACTCCCTGATGCACCAGCGCGAGCAGGATCGGGACCTCGTGCAGCAAGGTCAGGATTCCGAGCGTCGCCTGCAGCGTCATTGCGGCGGCGAGCCAGAGCGCGCCGCGAACGACGGCGGGGCTCGCGCGCGACACCACCGCATCGATGACATGCAGGATGGCGATCGTAAACAGCGTATACGCCATCATGCGGTGTTCGAACTGCACCGTGAGCGTATTGTCGAACAGATTGCGCCACCACGGTTGTTCGAAAAACAGCCGCGCGGAGGACGGAATGAACGATCCGTCGATGTCGGGCTAGGTGTTGAAGACCTTGCCGGCGCGCAGTCCGGCGACCAGCGCCCCGAAATAGAGCTGCACGAACACCAGGACGACCAGAACGCCACTGGTCACCCGCAATCGCAACGGCGACGACAACGCCGGGCGATCCGACAATCGCCGCACGGTCCAGACGATCGCCGCGAAAATCAGCAGAGCCAGCACCAGATGCGTCGCGAGACGATATTGTGACACCTCGACACGGTTGGTGAGGCCGGAGGCGACCATCCACCAGCCGACCGCGCCCTGAAGTCCGCCGAGACCGAAGATGATCCACAGCCGGCGCTTCAGATCGGACGGCAACATGCCGCGCCACATGAACCAGAGGAACGGCAACAGGAAGGCCACGCCGATAAAGCGTCCCAGCAGCCGGTGGCTCCACTCCCACCAGAAGATGGTCTTAAACTGGTCGAGCGTCATGCCCGCGTTCATTTCGCTGTATTGCGGGATCTTCTTGTAGCCCTCGAAGGCCTGGGACCACTCGTCCTGCGTGAGCGGCGGCAAAGTACCCGTCACCGGCTTCCATTCGACGATCGAAAGACCGGACTCGGTCAGCCGCGTCGCGCCGCCGACCAGCACCATGGCGGCGATCAACAGCGCCACGAACACCAGCCACCATCGCACGGCGCGCAGCTGGAACCCCATTTGTGCTATCGGACGGGTCATCAAAATCCGCGGGTTGAACGCATTTTTCGGGCCCTTTATAGTCCACCGCAGCCTCGGCGCAAGCCTCGTCCCAGCCCGCGAGTTGCATTTTTAAGGTATGCGGATCCGCACCCGGAAATTCCTCGGCACCATCGCCCTGCTCGTGCTGGTCGTCGTCTGGTCGCTGCTCGGCATGACGGTCGCGCAGACGCCGTGGCTCGCGGCGTCGGGGCTCTATCAGGCGATCTTCTACCCCGTTGCCGGGCTCGGCTGGGTCCTGCCGGCCATGCCGATCGTCAGCTGGATGGCGAAACCCGACGCGTAAGCCTCCTGTCGTCCCAATCCGCCCGCGCGGGTGCAATCGCCGCCACAACCCGCCCTCTCCCGCTCAAACCCATTACGCTTTGTTGACGTTTGTTTGCAAAGGTCCGGGAAAGCGAAAAAAGTAAACAAAAGATAACAGGCTCAGCGATGACCATGGCGGCTGTGATCGAAGACCCGACGACGCCGGCGGATGCATCCGTGCGGTCAAGCGGGCAACATATCGCGCTTGTCGAGGTCTTTCATGATCTGCGCGAGGTCGAGCCGGTCTGGCGCAGTCTGGAGACGTCGCAGCTCTCGACGTCCTATCAGCGGTTCGACTTCCTGTCTTCCTGGCAGCGGCACGTCGGCACCCGGACCAATCTCCAGCCATGCGTGATCGTCGCCAGCGACGCCGGGCGGCGACCGCTGCTGCTATTGCCGCTCGCAGCCGGCATGGAAAACGGCGTCCGCGTCGCGCGTTTCATGGGCGGCAAGCACACGACCTTCAATATGGCGCTCTGGCAACGGGATTTCGCGACCGCCGCCACGCCGGCCGACGTCGAAACGCTGCTTCACGGGATCCGCGCCCTTCCCGAGAAGATCGACGTGCTGGCGCTCACGCGGCAACCGCAACACTGGCGCGACCTGCAAAATCCGATGGCGCTGTTGCCGAACCAGCCCTCCGCCAACGGCTGCCCTCTGATGAGGATGGCGCCGGACGCAGCGCCGTCGGAGCGCATCAGCAATTCGTTTCGCCGCCGGCTCAAGGGCAAGGAACGCAAGCTCCAGGCGCTGCCCGGCTATCGGTACTGCGTGGCCACCACCGATGCCGAGATCACGCGGATGTGCGATGCCTTCTTCATCATCAAGCCGCTGCGGATGGCCGCGCAGAAGCTGCCGGACGTATTCGCCGACCCCGGCGTCGAGGATTTTTTGCGCGCGGCCTGCCTGACGCCGCTGGCGGAGGGCGGTCACGCCATCGAAATCCACGCCCTCGAATGCGACGCCGAGGTGATCGCGATCTTCGCCGGCGTCGCCGACGGACAACGCTTCTCGATGATGTTCAACACCTATACGATGTCGGAGAACGCCCGCTACAGTCCGGGCCTGATCCTGATGCGCGACATCGTCGATCACTATGCCGGGCGCGGCTACACTTCACTCGATCTCGGGATCGGATCGGACGACTATAAGCGCCTGTTCTGCAAGGACGACGAGCCGATCTTCGACAGCTATCTGCCGCTCACGACGCGCGGCAGGATGGCGGCTCTCGGCATGTCCTCGATGGCCCGCGCCAAGCGCTTCGTGAAGCACACGCCGGCGCTGAAGCGGATGGCGCAGACGCTGCGCGGCGCATTGCAGCGCTGACCCGGCGACGTTCTTCCGCCGGGATCAGGCCGCCTCGCGCGGGCCGCTCTGAACATCCGGCAACGGCATGGGATCGAGCATCGTCACCGACGTGAAGCCGATGGCCGTGAGCTGACCGCTGAATCGCGCCCGCGCCTCCATGCTCATCGAGGGATCAGGAACGACGATCGCCCGCGCCTGATCGGTCAGAAGCCTGGCCGGCAGATCGGTGGCGGTGCCGGCGACGAGCAGGACGTGATCGTAGACGCGCAGCAATGCATCGAGGGCGATCATCAGACGCGGCGATTGCAGCAGCGCGCGATCAGCTCCCAATCGTCCGGCGACCATTAGATGGACCGGCGATTGTCCGTCCCGGCTGATGACCTCTCCGAAGGACGCCTCGCCCAGCATCAGTTCGGCCAGTCCCGGCGCGGCCGGATCGACCGCGGCGGCGGTCAGGGTCGGCGACGCGGGCGACAGATCGACCAGGACAACCTTGGCGCTGTGCGCCAGACCCCGTGCGAGCGCCAGCGCGCTCAGCATGATGCGCTCGTTCTCGCCGGTGCCCATGATCGTGATCTTGCGCGCGGCTTCGCCCGCCGTCCGCAGGTCGTCCGCGACGCGATCGATTCCAATCAGGTCCGCAGCCGGCTGCAGACGGATCTCATGCCGTTCAGGCGCGGCGGCGGCCTGTTGCGGCACGGGCTCGAATGCAGCCAGCGCCCGCGGCGCGGTGATGCGCAGCAGTTCGCCGGTCACGACGGTGCCCGCCGTCAGCATCAAGGTCGCCAGCGTCGCGATCAGCACGATCGGCAGCTTCTTCGGATAGGCCGGCGTGTTCGAGACGATGGCGCGCGAGATGATGCGGCCGTCGGACGGTGTGGCGTCGATGTTTTCACGCGTGGTGGCTTCGCGATATTTTGCGAGATAGGATTCCAGCAGGTCACGCTGCGCCCTCGCCTCACGCTCCAGCGCCCGCAACTTGACGTCATCATCGTTGGATGACGTCGCCTGTTTCTTCAACTGATCGAGACTGTTGCTGAGGCTCTCGACCCGGCCGCTGGCGATGCGGGCGTCGTTTTCCAGCGACCGCGAAATCTTGCCGGCCTCCTCGCGCAACTGGTTGTCGAGATCGGCGAGCTGCGCCCTCAATTCCCTGATCCGCGGGTGTTGGCCGAGCAGGGTCGCCGATTGCTCCGCCAGTTGCGCGCGCAAGGTCACGCGCTGTTCCGACAGGCGGCGGATCAATTCCGAATTGAGCACTTCCGAGGCCTCGATCGGCTTGCCGCTCTGAAGCATGTCGCGGATCAGCCGCGCTTTCGATTCCGCGTCGGACTTGAGCGCGCGCGCGTTGGTCAGTTGGGTGTTGATTTCACCCAGTTGCTGGTTCGACAGCGAGGTGTTGTTGGTGCCGATGAAAAGGCTCGACTTCGACCTGAAATCCTCGACCCGCGATTCAGCCTCTGCGACCTTCTTGCGCAAGCTGTCGATTTCGCCGGACAGCCACTGACCGGCGGCCCTCGCCTGGCCCTGACGCGCGTTCAGTTGCAGGACGAGATAGCCCTCGGCGATCGAATTCGCGATGCGGGCCGCAAGTTCAGGATCGCGCGACTGGAATTCAATGACGATCACGCGGGACTTATCGACGGCGTAGGCGGTCAGCCGGCTGAAATAGGCATCCAGCACGCGCTCCTCCGGCGTCATCCGCAGCGGATCGCGGCCGATTCCGAACAGCGCCAGCAGCGACCTGATCGGCGACACGCCGCGCAACACCGGATCGAATTCCGGATTCTCCGCAAGCTTGTTTTGCTCGATCACCTTGCGGGCAAGATCGCGCGACAGCACCAGTTGCACCTGGCTGGCGACGGCTTCAGGATCGAGCGCGCCGCGCTCGTCGTTGCGCTCCCCGGTCGGACGCAGGAAAACGTTCTCACGGCCGTCGATCAGGATGCGGGCTTCGGACTTGTACCTCGGAGTGATCAAGTTGACGATGGCGAGCGAAAGCACGAACGCAAGCAGCGTCGGAATAATGATCGCACGCTTCCTACGCAGCAGCGCCTGCCAGATGAGGCGCACGTCGAGGTCGCCCGTCTGTGGCGAGGCGGGGTCCGGCGATGCAGGCGCCGGCGCGGACACCGCGCTGGAAACTGGTGTCCTGCCTTTTTCGGCGCGCCCTAACGCAAACCGCATCACATTCTCCCGCTGGACCCTTGAGCGTCCGAACCACACCGGCCGCGTCCGGCCGCGACTATCGGACCGGGCCACGCGACGGGACGCAACGATTACAGTCCGATTATGGTTGCCATCGGGTTAATTCCGCCGGAGCCGTCGCAGACGCGGCCGAAGCGGCGCCGCGCACCGATTACGCTTTATTAACCACAAAAGCCCTTAACTGGATTTGATATTTCATGGAAATGCCTGATGCGAAGCGTGCGCGCCCTGATCCTGTGCCTGTTGACCGCGCTGGCGCTGTCGGGGTGCATGCAGCACCCCGCGCCGGAAGCGGCGGCGCGCCCGCATAATGACCTCGACGCACTGGCCTATGGCGGGCGGCCGTCATCCGCACCGCCGCCGACCGCCCGTCGCGACATGCGGGTTCGACCGGCCCGCTCCGCCGCCGTGCCCGTCGTCTACGCCGCGGCCCCGCCCCCGCCCGTCATGCATGATCCCGCCTACCGCCTCGATACCGGCGACCGGCTGCGCATCGTGGTCTACGGTCAGGAAGGTCTCACCAACACCTATCTGGTCGATGCCGGGGGCAACATCACCATGCCCCTGATCGGCGCCGTCGCCGCGCGCGGCCGCACGCCGGCCGAACTGTCCGCGGCCATCGCCGCGCGCCTTCGCGACGGCTACATCCGTCATCCCTATGTCGCCGCCGAGGTCGAAGCCTACCGCCCGTTCTTCATTCTCGGCGAGGTGGCGGCTCCCGGCCAGTATCCCTTCGTGCCCAACATGTCAGCCGAGAGCGCCGTCGCCATAGCCGGCGGCTTCTCGCCCCGCGCCAGGCGTGACCACGTCACCATCACCCACACCGACGCGCGCGGCACCGTCCGCCTCGTCGTGCCCACCGCCACCCTGCTCAGCCCCGGCGACACCGTTCTGGTGGACGAACGCTGGTTCTGAGGCATGACGCCCTCGCCCGATCAGCCGCTTCGCATCCTGCACGCCGTCCGCGCGCCGGTCGGCGGAATCATCCGCCATATCCTCGATGTCGCGAACGGACAGGCTGCTCGCGGTCATCTGGTCGGCATCGTCGCCGACAGTCTCACCGGCGGCGAGCGCGCGGAGGCCGCATTCGCGGAGATCGCGCCGCGGCTGAAACTGGGCGTCCACCGCATCCCGATCCGGCGGGAGCCTCATTTTACCGACCTGGTTGCGTGGATGCAGTTCGCCGCGCTGACACGAAGGTTGAAGCCCGACGTCCTGCACGGACACGGCTCCAAGGCCGGCGTCTTCGTGCGGCTCAAGGGACGCTCGAAAAACGTCATCCGGGTCTACACGCCGCACGGCGGGTCTCTGCACTACCCGCTGTCGACGATGAAAGGTGCGTTCTACAGCCGTATCGAACGCGCGCTGATGAACCGCACCGACCTGTTCCTGTTCGAGAGCGCTTTCGCGCGCAACACCTATCAACGCATCGTCGGCACGCCGGCCGGACTCGTGAAATGCGTGTTCAACGGCGTCACCGCCGATGAATTCGATCCCGTCACGCTGGCCGGCGACGCCACCGACGTCGCCTATGTCGGCGAGTTCAGGCACATCAAGGGCGCCGACCTCCTGATCGACGCGGTGGCGCAATTGCGGGCCGGCGGCAGGCCCGTCACGCTCACCCTCGGCGGCGACGGCGAGGAGACCGCAGCACTCAAAGCCCGGGTTGAACGGCACGGCCTCGGCGGGGCGGTCCGCTTTATCGGACACGTCAAGGCGCGTTACGGATTCTCGAAAGGGCGGTTGCTGGTCGTGCCGTCACGCGGCGACTCCATGCCGTATGTGGTGATCGAAGCGGCCGCGGCCGGGATTCCCATGGTTGCCGCGAACGTCGGCGGCATCCCGGAGATTTTCGATTCACACACCGACGCGCTGTTCGCGCCCGGTGACGTCGGCGCCATGGCGAGGGCCATCGAGGCCGCGCTGGACGACCCCGCCGCCGCTGCGGCGCGCGCAAAATCGCTGCGTGAGCGCATCTTCCTGCATTTCTCGCAGACAGCGATGGTCGAAGGCGTCATGACGAGCTATCGCGAGGCGTTTGCGAAACGTTAACCGTTTCCGAAATGCCTCCGATTCCGCGAAACCAAATCTTCCCGATTTCGTCCTTAAGTCGCCCTGCCCGCCGCCGCATTCCGTCGTGCGGCGCGGATGTGGACTTGAGGACATGGACCTTATCAACGCCCGCTCGGGGAGCGATGCAGCGGCGAGCAGCGGCCGGGCCGTACCTGTGGAGCGCCGGCGGCGGCTGTCGCCAGCGGCGCTGGCGGTCGCCAACCAGAAGGTGCAGCCTGCCTATTCGTCCGTCGTCATCACCGGCGTCGTGCGTGCCGCCGACTTCGTGCTGCTGAGCCTGATCGGGCTCGCGCTCTACCTCGGATACGCCGCCCGCATCGACGGCTTCAACTGGAGCTTTATCCCAGCAATCCTTGCCATGGCCGCCGCCGCGGTCGTCTGTTTCCAGGCCGCCGATATCTACGGGGTTGAGGTTTTCCGCGGCCAGTTGCGGCAGATGACGCGGATGGCCTCGTCATGGGCGTTCGTTTTTTTGCTGTTCATCGGCATCTCTTTTTTCCTCAAACTTGGCGATGCCGTCTCGCGCCTCTGGCTTGCCTCGTTCTTTTTTATCGGCCTTGCGGGCCTGATCGCGGGGCGGCTCATGCTGCGCGCGATCATCCGCCGCTGGGCGCGCGACGGCCGGCTGGATCGCCGCACCGTCATCGTCGGTTCGGACGAGAGCGGGGAGAACCTCATCAAGGCATTGAGAGCGCAGCCGGACTCCGACATCGACATCCTCGGCGTGTTCGACGACCGCAACGATCAGCGAGCGCTCGAGAGCTGCGCCGGAAGCCCGAAGCTCGGCAAGGT
>JBIQHO010000075.1:0-12811 GCA_044508545.1 Bradyrhizobiaceae bacterium
TCTCGGCGATGTCGCCCTCGTGCAGCACCATGCCGCCGATCAACTGCACGTCGAAGTGGCGCTGGCCGAGCGTTCGCTTGCCGGCCTCGCGCACGGTGGCGAAGGCGGGAACGAGGAGATCGTCGAGGGTCGTCCCGTTGGCGAGCTGCTGTTTGAACTCGGAGGTGCGCGCCCGCAGCGCTTCATCGGACAGCGCGGCGACTTCGGGTTCGAGGGCGTTGATGGCCTTGACGCGGGACTGGTACCCCTTGACCCGCCGATCGTTGGCGGAACCGAAAAACTTGCGGGCAAGCGCGCCGATCATGCCTTATTCCTGTCTTCGCGGTTCGGCGTTGCAGCCATGTGGTCGTCTCCCGGTGTCCGAAGCCGAAGTTCGCCTTAATTTTGCAGCGCCTTCCAGGCGAACTTCGAATTCCTAGGGACATTAGCAAGCTTGCTTCTGATCCTGGCGTGGTTTGGGTTCGGAAGTTCGCTTGCAGAATTCGCCAGGACGACAAAGCAAACTTCAGAACCACCACACCAGCCGCCCATCAACTCACCTCATCGTGACCCCTCAGGGCCGGAAATCCCGGAAGCCTGGAAGTCCCGGAAGCCGAGCATCCATGTCATGGATTGAAAGTCGTCATGGGTTGAGATTCGGCGACCGGGGTTCAATCGCAAAAGCACAGCCAAAACCCGCCTCTGCTGCCGGCCCGGTCCGGCAGAGATATGGCCCACCTTGTGGGTTGTCAACGGTCGCCGAACCACCGCTTTGAGGCACCCGGGGTGGAAACCGTGGCCGCCTTACCTGTCCGTGAATTCATGATTTTGACAGAGTTTTCGCGTTGCCAAGGCCGCGCTATTAAGCGAGTGTCCGCCGTCCCAAAACCCCTCCTCCTGGAGATCAAGGACTTCCCATGACCACCTCAATGCCCGCAACGAAACACAGCCTGCGCGTTCGCCTGGCCTCGTCCGCCCTCGGCGGCTGCCTGGCGGTGGCCCTGCTCGCCGCCACGCCGGTCCGCGCAGACGATTCGAACCCCGTGCTGGCGAAGGTTAACGGCTCCGAGATCCGCCAGAGCGACGTCAAGGTCGCGGAAGAGGAATTGGGCCCGAGCCTCGCGCAGATGGCCCCGGCCGCCAGGCAGGACAACGTGCTGTCGTTCCTGATCGACATGAAGATCATCGCCAAGGCCGCCGAGGACAAGAAGATCGAAAACACCGAGGACTTCAAGAAACGGCTCGCCTTCGCCCGCGACCGTCTTTTGATGGACAAGCTGCTGGCGTCCGAGGGCAAGGCGGCGCTCACCCCCGAAGCCATGAAGGCGGTCTATGAGGACGCCTCCAAGCAGATCACCAGCGAACAGGAAGTGCATGCCCGCCATATCCTGGTGCCGACCGAGGAAGAAGCCAAGAAGATCGAGGACCAACTGAAGAAGGGCGCGGACTTCGCCGAACTCGCCAAGAAGGAATCCAAGGATCCCGGCGCATCCGACGGCGGCGACCTCGGCTTCTTCACCAAGGATCAGATGGTGCCGGAATTTTCCAAGGTCGCCTTCGAGTTGGAGCCCGGCAAGATTTCCGATCCGGTCAAGACCCAGTTCGGCTGGCACATCATCAAGGTCGAGGAGAAGCGCACCCGCAAAGCCCCCGACTTCGATCAGGTCAAGTCCCAGATCGAACAGTACGTGACGCGCAAGGCGCAGGCCGACTACGTCACCAAGCTGCGCGAAACGGCCAAGGTCGAGCGCATGGACAAGCCGGCGGCTGCGGCAGGCGGAGACAAGGCCGGCTCGCCCAAACCCGCCGAGGACAAGACAGCGCCGGCGAAGAAGTAGATCGACGGCAGACTTCGATCATGACGGGGCGGAATGCAATCATCCCGCCCCGTTTGTGTCTGGTGTCCGCATCCGGCTCTTTTCTTCCCTCTCCCCTTGTGGGAGAGGGTGGCGTGAATGAGCGAAGCGAATTCGCGTCGGGTGAGAGGTCGCCGCATCGTCGTGTCGGTGGCCTGCCCCCCACCCGCCTCCCGGCCTCGCCGCTCAGCACCCTCTCCCACAAGGGGAGAGGGACAAACCGCCGAAGGCACGCCGCATGTCCACCGCCGTTTCCCCGCTCGCCCCGACCGACGTCCCTGACATGCCCGCAATCGCGGGCGTTCGACTGGCGACCGCCGCGGCCGGCATCCGCTACAAGGGCCGCACCGACGTGCTGCTGGCGGTGATGGACAAGGGCACCACGGCGGCCGGCGTGTTCACCAGATCGAAGTGCCCGTCGGCGCCGGTCGAATGGTGCCGCGCGCGGCTGAAAGACGCGAAATCCTCCAGGGCAGGACTGGCGCTGGTGGTGAATTCCGGCAACGCCAACGCCTTCACCGGAAAGACCGGACGCCAGTCGACCAGGCTGACCGCCGACATCGCGGCGAAGGCCGCGGGCTGCAAGGCAAGCGACATCTACCTGGCATCGACCGGCGTGATCGGCGAGCCGCTCGACGCGACGAAATTCAACGGCGTGCTGGAAACGCTGGCGCGCGACGCCGCGCCCGATCGCTGGATGGACGCGGCCCGCGCCATCATGACCACCGACACCTTTCCCAAGGTCGCAACCGCGCGCGTGAAACTCGGCAAGGCCCACGTCACCATCAACGGCATCGCCAAGGGCGCCGGCATGATCGCGCCCGACATGGCGACCATGCTGTCGTTCGTGTTCACCGACGCGCCGGTTTCGGCGACGGCGTTGCAATCGCTGCTGAAGAGCGGCGTCGAGGACACCTTCAACGCTGTGACCATCGACAGCGACACCTCCACCTCCGACACGCTGCTGGCGTTCGCCACCGGCGCCGCGAGCGCCCAAGGCGCGCCGAAAATCTCCCGCGCCGGCGACCCGCGGCTGAAAGCGTTCGCGAAAGCGTTCCACGGCGTACTGGCTGATCTCGCCGAACAGGTGGCGCGCGACGGCGAAGGCGCCCGCAAGCTGGTCGAGGTCATCGTCGAGGGCGCGGTCTCGAAGCTGTCGGCGCGCAGGATCGCCAAGTCGATCGCCAATTCGCCGCCGGTAAAGACCGCGATCGCCGGCGAGGACGCCAACTGGGGCCGCGTGGTGATGGCGGTGGGCAAGGCCGGCGAACCGGCCGACCGCGACAGGCTCTCGATTTCGTTCAACGGCATCCGCGTCGCTACCCGCGGCGCGCGCGATCCGTCCTATGATGAAGCGGAAGTCTCAGAGGCAATGAAAAGCCCGACCATCCGGATCAAGGTGGCGCTCGGCCTCGGCAAGGGCCGCGACCGGGTGCTGACCTGCGATCTCACCAAGGAGTATGTCGCGATCAACGGCGATTACCGGTCTTAGCGACGGACATTGCAACGAGGCGTCGATGCTCTCGCGATTTTCTCTCCTGCACGCCAGCTCATGGATTGTCGTCTTGTTGGCCGTGACGGGCGATGCGGTCGCCGAGCCCCTTCAGCGAACCGCCCGGGATGCGACGAGCGGAGAAGACACCGTCATCCGAATAGGCGTTCGCTTCGACAGCGAATGCAACATTATCGGCGCGCCCGACTTCGTGCTCGAACAACCGCCAAGCCATGGCCATGTCTGTATTCGCGAGGGAGATGTCACGCCGACCAATGCCATGCACGGAAAGTATCAGTACTGTCTGAACCGGCGGGTGAAAGGCAGGCAATTGGTCTATCGCTCGCAAACCGGGTTTTCAGGTTTCGACAGCATGGTCTATCGGATGATCCTGCTGGAAGGCACGCGGCTCACCCAGACGATGATAAAGGTCCAGGGCCCGGCATCGAGCAGCAGCGAATTTCCGACCTCCTCATTCACGCCGCAGCAACCCGGGCCCGTGCCGGAGTGCACGGACCATTCTGGAATCTCGAGAAAGAGACGAAGCGATGAAACTCACCCTCGTCGTCGCCTGCGCGCTGATCGATGCCGACAACCGCGTGTTGATCGCGCAGCGGCCCGAAGGCAAGCAGCTTGCCGGTCTGTGGGAGTTTCCCGGCGGCAAGTTCGAGCCCGGCGAACGGCCCGAAGAGGCGTTGATCCGCGAATTGCACGAGGAACTGGGCATCGTGACGCAGGAAGCCTGCCTCGCGCCGCTGACCTTCGCCAGCCACGCCTATGAGAGTTTCCATCTGCTGATGCCGCTCTACGTCTGCCGGCGCTGGCAGGGCGAGGTGATCTCAAAAGAGGGACAGGCGCTGACGTGGGTCCGCGCCAACCGCTTACGCGACTATCCGATGCCGCCGGCGGACATTCCCTTGATCCCGCCGCTGATCGATCTGCTGATGTAGCTGCCGGACATCCACGTCTTCTTTTGTCGAAGACATGGATGGTCGGGGCGAAGCCCGGCCATGACGAAACCTTATTCCCGGCCCGGCTTTTCTTTTGAACTGTTTCGCACCGCGTCCTCCAGACTGGCCTTGGCCGACCCCGGCTTTAACGGCTTCTGCTGACTCTCATGCGGCGCCCAGCCCGACAGCCAGACGATATCGAAGGTGGCGCGGATGCGGCCGTCGGGATCGGCGAAGCGCTCATGATAGATTTGCGCCATCCGCAACAGCGTGGCGCGGCGCAACGGCGTCCGCCGCCGCTCGGTCAGGATATTGGCCGCGCCCATGCGGCGGAGATCGTGCATCAGCGCGAAGACATCGCGATAGCGCGCCACCACGCGATCGACATCCGTTACCGGCAGCGCGAAGCCCGCGCGTTGCAGCAGCGCTCCGGCGTCGCGCACGTCGGCGAACGGCGCGACGCGCGGCGAGATGCCGCCTTCAAGCTCGGACTCGGCGGCGGCGAACGCCTGACGCAATTCGGTCAGCGTTTCGCCGCCGACCGTGGCTGCGAGCAGAAACCCGTCCGGCTTCAGGGCACGGCGAATCTGCGCCAGCACGCCCGGCAGATCGTCGACAAACTGGAATGCGAGTCCCGAGACGGCAAGATCCAGCGATTGCGGCGCCAGCCCCAGGGCTTCGCTCTCATCGGCGGGGAGATCGGCAAGCGACAACTCCGCGACCTGCGTCGCCAGCGCGCCGCGCACCTGATCGCCCGGCGTGCCGATATCCGCCCCATGCGCAAAGGTGCGCAACACGGCCCGCAAGCGCTCCGCCATATCCTCCGCGACGCGTTCGAGCAGAAACGACGCCGCGCCCATTTTGGCCGCGCGGCCCCGCCGCACGCGCAACAGGGCGCGGTCGAACAGGACGGGCGGGGATGGCGGGTTCGGAGCCATGCGGCTTGGTACGCCGATCATCCCGTCGCTGGCAATCCACGCAACGCGATCGTGTCCCGGGCAAAAGGACTCGTTCTGTCCAGCTTGAGCAGGGTCGAATCACGGGCTAGCCTTTCACCCATGGACGCCTCGACCATGGACGCCGCGACGGACAGCCAGGGTTCGCCGCCCCGAGCCGATCGGCTGCGCGGCGCGTGGCGGGCCTGTTCCGGCGCATTGTCCCACGCGGCGCGAACGGCGCTCGATATCGCGCTGCCGACGCTCTGCATCGCCTGCCGCGAGCCGGTCGCGGGCGTCGGCGTCTGCGCGGCGTGCTGGACGCAACTATCGTTCATCGAGCGCCCCTATTGTCCGCGCCTCGGCATCCCCTTTGTTTACGATCCGGGCTCCGACATGCTGTCGATGGAGGCGATCGCCAATCCTCCCGCCTATCAGCGCGCCCGCGCCGCGGTGCGCTACGACGATATCGCCAAGGTCCTGGTCCACGCGCTGAAATATCAGGACCGCACCGACCTCGCGCCCGCGATGGGACGCTGGATGGCGCGCGCAGGCGCCGAACTGCTCGAGACTGCCGACGTTCTGATTCCCGTGCCGCTGCACTGGCGGCGCGGCTGGAGCCGCCGCTACAACCAGTCCGGCGCGCTGGCGCGCGTGATCGCCGCACAATCCGGCGTTCCGGTGGCGCCGGACGCGC
The DNA here is from genome assembly GCA_044508545.1 of Bradyrhizobiaceae bacterium. GTDB lineage: Bacteria > Pseudomonadota > Alphaproteobacteria > Rhizobiales > Xanthobacteraceae > Nitrobacter. The sequence continues at coordinate 5,910 of JBIQHO010000075.1, forward strand.
TGAAGCGTGTCCGACCGACGCGGCAACAGGTCGGATTGTCGCGGAATGACCGCGCCCGCAACGTGCAGGGCGCGTTCAAGGTCGCGACCGACCGCACCAACCGGATCCAGAACCGCCGGATCGTCCTGATCGACGATGTCCTGACCTCGGGCGCGACGGTGGACGCCTGCGCACGCGTGCTGTTGCGCGCCAAGGCCGCACAGGTGGACGTGCTGGTGTTCGCCCGGGTTGTCGACACCATGAAAGCTCCCATATAAATTGAGCTTCGAACCCGGAGCCTCGTTCCTGTTCGCGGGCGAAAGGCAACGACATGAGCACCGAGACCACGTTCGTCGCAGCGATGATCCAGATGCGCAGCGCTCTGTTGCCGGAGCCGAATCTCGATCAGGGCGCACGGCTGATCCGCGAGGCGGCGGCGCAGGGCGCGGGCTTCATTCAGACCCCCGAAGTCAGCAACATCATGCAGACCGATCGCGTCGCGCTGTTCGAGCATCTGCGAAGCGAGGACGATGACCGCTCGCTCGCCGCTTACCGCGATCTCGCGCGCGAGTTGAAAATCCATCTCAACGTCGGCTCGCTGGCGTTGCGGGCCACGCCCGACAGAGCCGTCAACCGCTCGTTCCTGATCGGACCGTCCGGCGACATCCTCGCGCGCTACGACAAGATCCACATGTTCGACATCGATCTCGGCGGCGGCGAAAGCTACCGGGAGTCCGCCAACTATCAGCCCGGCGAAACCGCCGTGATAGCGGACCTGCCCTGGGGCAGGCTCGGCATGACGATCTGCTACGACGTCCGCTTTCCGGCGCTGTATCGCGCGCTGGCCGAGGCCGGCGCGTCGTTCCTCACCGTGCCCTCGGCTTTCACCAGAAAGACCGGCGAGGCGCACTGGCACACGCTGCTGCGCGCCCGCGCCATCGAGAACGGCTGCTTCGTGTTTGCCGCCGCTCAGGCCGGTTTGCACGAGAACAGGCGCGAAACATTCGGCCATTCGCTGATCGTCGATCCCTGGGGCACCGTGCTGGCGGAAGGCGGCGGCACCGAACCCGGCATCGTGCTGGCTGCGATCGATCCGGCCAAGGTCGCGGCCGCGCGCAAGGCCGTCCCGTCGTTGCAGCACGGGCGACGCTTTTCCTTCGCCGACCATAAGTCGGCGAGCGACCATCTGCATCTGGTGCGAGGTTCGGCATGATCCGCTACAACCTGCGCTGCGAGCGCGGCCACACCTTCGAAAGCTGGTTCCAGAGCTCCGCGTCCTATGACTCGCAGGTCAAACGCAAGCTCGTGACCTGCGCGGCCTGCGGTACGACGAAGGTCGAGAAGGCGATCATGGCCCCACGGCTCGGGGGCAGCAAGAAGAAAGGCCCACGGCGGATCGCGGCCGCTCCCGCATTCACGATCGACCCTCCCGAGGGTGGTTCGGCATGATCCGCTACAACCTGCGCTGCGACCGCGGTCACAGCTTCGAAAGCTGGTTCCAGAGTTCGTCGGCCTATGACTCGCAGCTCAAGCGCAAGCTCGTGACCTGTGCGACCTGCGGTTCGGCGAAGGTCGAGAAGGCGATCATGGCGCCGCGGATCGCCGGCACCAAAAAGCGTGATCGGCCGGCGGCGGACTTGTCCACGCCGGCCATGACGCAGGAGCGCGAGTTGCGGGCCGAACTCAGACAGTTGCACGACCATCTGGTCAAGAACGCCGACAATGTCGGCGCGCGCTTTCCCAACGAAGCCCGCAAGATGCATTACGGCGATATCGAGCATCGCCCGATCTACGGCGAGGCCTCGCCGGAGGACGCGCGATCGCTGATCGAGGAAGGCGTCGCGGTCGGATCGCTGCCGATACTGCCGGATGACCGGAACTGACGAGGGATGGCGCTGGACACGCTTCCGTCCTGGCTGTTCTGGGCCCTGCTGTCGGCGGCATTCGCAGCGCTGACCGCCATTTTTGCCAAGGTCGGCGTCGAGGATATCAGTTCCGATCTCGCGACCTGGATCCGCACCATCGTCGTGCTGGTCGGCCTGAGCGCGATCCTGTTTGCAACGGGGCAGTTCAGCCGGCCCGGCTCGATCCCGACCCGCAGTTGGATCTTCCTGGTGTTGTCCGGGCTCGGCACCGGCGCCTCGTGGATCTGCTATTTCCGCGCGCTGAAGCTCGGTCCGGCGGCGCTGGTTGCGCCGATCGACAAGCTGAGCGTGGTGCTGGTGGCGCTGTTCGGCGTCGCCTTCCTCGGCGAACGGCCCTCGCTCAACGGCTGGCTCGGCATCGCGCTGATTGCAAGCGGCGCGGTGCTGATTGCATTCAAACGCTGACCAGCAGTCCGACGCCGATCACGATCAGCACGATTCCGCCAGCTTCACGTAACGAAAGCGGCTGCCTGAACGAATAATACGACACCACCTGCGCGAACAGCACCTCGACCAGCGCCAGCGTGCGGACGTTGGCGGCGGCGGTCAGCGCGAACGCCAGGAACCAGAATTGCGAGGCGAACGCGCCCATGAAGCCCGCGAACATCGACGGCCGCCACAGGGCGAGAATTTTTCCCGGCACGTCGGGCGCGCGCAGAAAAAGATAGACCGTCAACACGGCTGTCTGCACCAACAGATCAAACACCAGCGTATAGGTCGCCGCGGAAACGAAAGATACCCCCGGCACGATGATGATGGCGCCGCGGAAGCCGACCGCGGACAGCGCGAAGCAGGCGGCCGCGAGCAGTCCCAGCGCCGTCGGCTTGATGTCAGCGAAGCCTCTGGCGCCGGGCCGGAGCGCGGTGATGATGACGCCGGCGGTTGCAATCATGATTGCGACCACTTTCAGCAGGGTCAGATGATCGCCGAGAAAAACAAACCCGAAGATCGCGGTCTGGATCGCTTCGGTCTTGAGATACGCTATCGTCACCACGAACGAGCTGTCGTTCATCGCAAGCAGCATCAGACCGGTGCCGACGATCTGCGTGAGCGCGCCGAGCAGCAGCCACGGCCAAAAGACGGCGGGCGGCCACGGGACCGGATCGCCGGTGACCGCGATCACCAGGGCAAAAAAGACCAGCGCAAACGGGAAGCCGAACAGGAAGCGGATATTGGTCGCGCCCCAGGCGCCGAGCGGACCGGTCAGCGACCGCTGCATCGCGTTGCGCGCGACCTGTGCGAACGCGGCCGTGACGGTGAAGGGTATCCAGAGCGAGGTGAACATGAATAATGACGGAAGTTTGAGTCGCTGAACGCCGCACACCGTGCCGGTCCCCGTCATTGGGGTCAACGGCAGCGACGTCATGGCGGTGATGCGGGCCTGTTAAAAGTCGCCATACGCGGGCTCGACCCGTGTATTTATCTTTTAAGAAAGCGCTGGATGGCCGGGGCACAGGCGAGCGAAGCGACGCCGGAACGGCTATGCCCGGCAATGACGAACGATGCAGGCTTACGCCTGTTGATCCGTCACCCCACGGCCTCCGCTACCACCATGTAGTTGACGTCCATGTCCGACGACAGGCTCCATTTGTCCGCGAACGGGCTGTAGACCACGCCGCTTTGCTCGGTGATGCCAAGCCTGTTGCGCTCGAGATGACGCGCGAGTTCATCGGGAGTGACGAACTTGTCCCATTGGTGGGTGCCGCGCGGCAGCCAGCGCAGCACGTATTCGGCCGCCACGATACCGAGCGCGAAGCTTTTCCAATTGCGGTTGAGGGTGGAGGCCACCATCATGCCGCCCGGTTTCAGCATCGCGGCGCAACGATCGATGAACAGGCCGACATCGGCGACATGCTCCACCACCTCCATCGCAAGGATGATGTCGAAACGCTCGCGCACATCCATGTCTTCCACTGTGGTGCAGCGATAATCGATCGACAGGTGCGACTTCCCGGCGTGCAGCTTCGCCGCGGCGATGTTGGACGCGGACGGATCGACCCCGATCACCTCGGCGCCGAGCCGCGTGAGGGGTTCGCACAACAGGCCCGCGCCGCAACCGATATCGAGCAGCCTCAAGTCCGCCAGGCAGTTCAGACTGCGGGCGCTGCGCTCGAACTTGCGGCAGGCGGCGTCGCGGATGAACTGGAGCCGCAGCGGGTTGATCTTGTGCAACGGCGCCATCTTGCCGTTGGGATCCCACCACTCCTGCGACAGTCTGGAGAACTTCGCGATCTCGGCCGGATCGACGGTCGATCCCGACGCGGACGAAGAATTGGCGGAAGGGGTGGCTTGCATGGTCATGGCTGCGCGGCTCCTATCGCGCCGTGATGTGGCTGGGGAACACCCGCGGCGAGATCGTCCTGGTCCTCCCGGACCCTTCGCCACCCCCGCGCGCCGTCACGTCGCCGCAGTTGAGAATACGGCCGAAACGACTCCGACTGACGTCCAGGCTCTCGACCTTGTCCAGGTTCATCGCGAGAATCGGGAATATCATCGATATAGCATCCATTGGCCTGCCTCGCGCGCCTTCCCGGGATCATCCACCCGCCTGCGGGAGGCCCGAAGCCCGCCTTGCCTGCCCGCAACCGCGCCGTTATGTATACGCGCCTTCTCGCCCGTGCGCCCGCTTTTCGCATGATCATTCCGTTAAACCAGCCTCTATCCGATTAACCCCTCCATCCAGATCGCCTTGGGAACGCACCATCCATCATGAGCCGGCTTGTGATGAAATTTGGCGGCACCTCCGTCGCCAATCTCGACCGCATCCGCAACGTCGCGCGGCATGTCAAACGCGAGGTCGATGCCGGCCATGACGTCGCGGTGGTGGTGTCGGCGATGTCGGGCAAGACCAACGAGCTGGTGGCCTGGTGCAGCGACGCCTCGCCGATGCACGACGCGCGCGAATACGATGCCGTGGTGGCTTCCGGCGAGCAGGTCACCTCGGGACTTCTGGCCATCGCATTGCAGGCGATCGGCATTCAGGCACGCTCCTGGCAGGGCTGGCAGATCCCGATCCAGACCAGCGACGCCCATGCCTCGGCGCGTATCCTCGGGATCGACGGCGGCGAACTCGTCAACCGCTTCAGGGAGCGCAAGGAGGTCGCGGTGATCGCCGGCTTCCAGGGCATCAGCCCGCAGACCGGCCGCATCACCACGCTCGGCCGCGGCGGCTCCGACACCTCGGCGGTGGCGATCGCGGCCGCCATCGGCGCCGACCGCTGCGACATCTATACTGACGTCGACGGCGTCTATACCACCGATCCGCGCGTGGTCCCGAAAGCCCGCCGGCTCGACAGGATCGCGTTCGAGGACATGCTGGAACTGGCGTCGCAGGGCGCCAAGGTGCTGCAGGTTCGTTCCGTGGAACTCGGGATGACCCAGAACATGCCGATTTTCGTCCGCTCCAGTTTCGACAAGCCGGAGGACATCGACCCCCATGGCACGCCGCCGGGTACGCTGATCTGCAGCGAGGAGGAAATCATGGAAAGCCACGTCGTCACCGGCATCGCCTTCTCCAAGGACGAAGCCCAGATTTCGGTGCGCCAGATCGAGGACAAGCCGGGCGTCGCGGCCTCGATCTTCGTCCCGCTCGCAAACGCCAATATCAACGTCGACATGATCGTGCAGAACGTCTCGGAAGACGGCAAGACCACCGACCTGACGTTCACGGTGCCGGCCGCCGACCATGCCCGCGCCCGGGAGACCATCGCCCGGGCCCACGACACGATCGGTTATGCGCGCCTCGACAGCGCCACCGATGTCGCGAAGATATCGGTGATCGGCTCCGGCATGCGCAGCCACGCCGGCGTCGCGGCGCAGGCGTTCAAGGCGCTGTCGGACAAGGGCATCAACATCCGCGCCATCACCACCTCCGAAATCAAGTTCTCGCTGCTGATCGACGCCGCCTATACCGAACTGGCGGTACGCACCCTGCACACGCTGTACGGACTCGATCACGCCTAGAGCGTGATACCGAAACCTGGAAACCGGTTTTCGGAAAAAAAGATCATGCTCAATCAAAAAGATAGACGACGCGTCTGATTCAACGCAATTGAAGCAGACTTCAGGATCACGCCGATACCGGATCACAGCGATCCAAAATCATGACCGTGATCGATTCCAATATTTTAAGAAGCGGGACGCGGACGGCGAGCCGCTGCGTCCTTTCCTCATCGCGCCTCGGAAAATGAAGCGGATCATCCTCCTGGCGGGCCGGTAAAAGGCTGCCACGACCTCACCCGCCGCAGGCCCCCGCGCCGTGGCAGATTTTCCAAACCCGGCGCCCCTTCGCGGCAGGCGTTTTGCTTGGCAAAATGGACGTCGATTGGCTATACGGCCTCATGACGTGACCGTCGCGGCTGGCGCGCCACGGCTTCAGACAATCATTCGGTCGTGAACAGCGCCGCGGCGCTTTCGGACGCGGCGAAGTCATTATGTTTCCGAGGCTCAGCGAAAAGACGGCCTCGCAGGGAGGATACCGGGACATGCGGAGCGCGTCGAGCGGCCCCCGCGTCTTGTTGAGACGACTCCGCGAAGTCATGGCGGAGCCGGTCAGCGCACAGGAGCGCCTCGACAAGATCGTGGTGCTGATCGCCGCCAACATGGTGGCGGAGGTGTGCTCGACCTACGTGCTGCGCGTCGACAATACCCTGGAACTCTACGCCACCGAAGGTCTCAACCGCGACGCGGTGCATCGCACCGTGCTGACCTCGCACGAGGGTCTCGTCGGCCTCGTCGCAAGCGAGGCGACGCCGCTCAATCTGTCGGACGCCCAGAGTCACCCGGCGTTCTCGTTCCGTCCCGAAACCGGCGAAGAAATCTACAATTCGTTCCTCGGCGTGCCGATTCTGCGCGCGGGCAACACGCTCGGCGTGCTGGTGGTGCAGAACCGCGCCAGGCGCACCTATGTCGAGGAAGAGGTCGAAGCGCTCCAGACCACGGCGATGGTGCTCGCCGAGATGATCGCCTCGGGCGAACTGGCCGCCCTCGCCCAGCCCG
>JBIQHO010000507.1:0-1791 GCA_044508545.1 Bradyrhizobiaceae bacterium
TCTCGACGGCGGGCGGCATCACCTTCGATGAACTTGATGACGCCTTCATGCTGCGTCGCCTGCCGGGCGTATTCGCCGCCGGCGAAATGCTGGACTGGGAAGCCCCGACCGGCGGCTATCTGTTGCAGGCGTCGTTCGCCACCGGCGCGGTGGCCGGGCGCGCTGCGCTCGCATACCTCAAACGTGCGGTCCCCGCGTACGAAGCCCGCGCGGTGCGATAACCGAAAACAGTGCCACGCGTATGACGTCGATACCGGATTGGTGGGGTCGAGTTGTTCGCCGAGCAGATAGAGATCGCGTAGCGAGCCGCTGAGGCAGTCCGCGTCCGAGCATGAAAACACCACTGCCATCCCTCTCGTCTTGAGGAACGCCTCGAAATTCCTGATGACTTCCAGCGACGAGCGATCGCCCGGCAACTCATATCTGATCTCGGTCCGCCGTCCCTCCGCCGTCAGCCACTCGGGGGTGGACCTGTCCTTGGTGTTGCCTTTTTCGAGCACCGCTCCGTAATCGTGCGGTGCCCGCAGCAACGTGGCCCGGTCGAAATCGGAAGACTTGTAATAGACGATGCTGGAGCCCTGATAGCGGCCGACCAGCGGATGATCCCTTGCCCCGGAAATGTCCTTGCCGAAGGCCAGCGCCGTCATCTGCGCCAGCAGCAGCGCGCGCATCGCGAAGCCCCGCATTGAAGTCCTCCCTATCCTTGCGTTCCGCGCCGAGGGTCGCTGATGCGTCGGCGACCCGTCACATGAACGGGCTTCTCAACCAGACGCCATCGGCCTTTGCCTTGGCCCGCGCATTGGCGCGCATCCTCTCTCGCACAAAGCGGTAGCGTTGAGGCTGGGTCAGCTTTTCGCCGCGCCGTTTCCCGGCTGCCTCCGCCGCGCGTTTGCGTGCGTCATGGTTGGCGGGGGTGCGATGGACCTCGAAGTCGCACGGAGCACGAATGCAGCGGATGCCGTTGTCCGGGAAATGGCCGGCCTGACCCGGGAAGTGGTTGATCTGGCCCGGCGGCGGGACCTGACCGCTCTGGTCGCGGTGTCCGCCCGCCCGGTCTTTCGCGCTGGCCGGGACGCCGCCGAAACCGACCGAGAGACAGAGCAACGCGACGCCAAAGGTAATTGCGAGCCTGTTCATCCGAATTCCTCTTCGTTTCCGCGGCTGCATGATCGCAGCGCGTGGGGCAGACAAGGACAGGCGCTTGATCCGCAATATGTATTCTACGCCACACGTTGCGACGCCTGCCTGCCAAAGAGATTGCCAAGGCTCGGGCGGCGGCGGGAAGTCGTCAAATGACGACTGCGCGGCAAATATCGTACTGGGATCATGACGATCCCGCCCCACGCCAGCCCATGAAGCCGCTTGGGATCGCCAGCCGATCGGTGGAGGCCGGTCCTTCAGCCTTGCTCGATCTCCTCGCGCAGCATTTCCAGTTCGAGCCAGCGGTCCTCGGCCTCCTGCAATTTTGCTTGCGCGGTGGCGATGGCCTGCGAGGCTTGGTCGAACGCCTTGCGGTCCCGGCTGTAGAGGTCGGGATCGTCGAGCTGTTTCTGATGTCGTGCGATCTCGGCGTGCAGCGTTTCGATGGTCTTCGGCAGGGTTTTCAGCGCGTGCTGTTCGTTGAAGCCGAGGCGGCGCTTCGGCGGCGGCGCGGCGCTAGTCGCCTTCGGCAGGGCGGCGGGCGCGGGCGTCGCCGGCTGTCGGACGGCTGCGCGTTGCAGGTCGGAGCCACGTTGCGCCAGCATGTCGGAATAGCCGCCGGCATATTCGACCCAGCGCCCGCCCCCGTCC
>JBIQHO010000076.1:0-12545 GCA_044508545.1 Bradyrhizobiaceae bacterium
GGTTCAACACCCGCTCGCACGAGGCCCGCGTGAAGAAGGACGAAAGCGACGTCGCCATCATGGCCGTGCCGCCGCTGATCGACCGCGAAACGTTCGACGCCGTGCAAGCGAGGTTGAAGGCTCGTCAGCCGATGGTGACGCCGGCCCGTGTCACCAGCGGCCCAACGCTGCTGACCGGCATCAGCTTCTGCGCCAAGTGCGGCGGCGCGATGACGCTCCGCACTGGCAAGGGAAGCACAGGAGCCTTGTATCGCTACTACACCTGCTCGACCAAGGCCCGACAAGGCAAGACCGGCTGCAAGGGCCGCACGATCCCGATGGACAAGCTCGATGACCTCGTGGCGAGCCAGATGGAGGCGCGCTTGCTCCAGCCCAAGCGGCAAAATACGACCCACGCCCATCGGCTCGCCGCGCGCGAGGGCCGGGCCGAGCGCCGCCGCCAGCACCTTGCCGAACTCCACAAGCGAATTACCGAGACCGACCAGCGCCTTGGCCGCCTCTATGACGCGATCGAAGGCGGCATGGTCGACAACGACGATATGGTGCTCAAGGACCGCATCGCCGGCCTCAAGGCCATTCGGGATCAGGCCACGGCCGACGCCGAGCGGACACAGGCCACGCTTGATAGCACCGGTGGCGAAACGATCAGCCTCGACATGATCGACAATTTCTCCCGCTCCGCTCGCGAGGGCCTGCGCCTTGCAAGCGGCGGCTATCGGCGGGATCACCTACGGGCGTTCGCGCAGCGCGTCGAGGTGGCAGACGACGAGGTTCGCATCATGGGATCGAAATCGGAGCTGTTGCGTGCCCTGGTGGCCGCTTCGAGCGTAGAATCGGCGGCGTTCGGCGTTCGCAGTTCTGTACTGAAATGGCGCACCCGACACGATTCGAACGTGTGACCTTTGCCTTCGGAGGGCAACGCTCTATCCAGCTGAGCTACGGGTGCCTCATCTCCATCTAGCCGATTAACGAGACGGCGGCAACGGCGCAACCTGGCTAGCCGAAGTGCCGATTTAACGAGTTGGGATTCCCACGGAGGCGCAAATCAGATTCAACGCTGATTTTTTGAAGGTCAGCGATGGATTGCGATGCGCTTCGGGATGATCAGTGAGAGCGGATCAAGAAGTTTGTGCCGGGTGGCGCACCAAGGGGCAAGCGTGGTCCACGCCGGATAATCGCCGTTTTTGGATGCGCTGCTATGGATGGCGCATTCGGATGGACGCTGGCGTGACCTGACTGAACGGCCTTGGCAACTACCGCTCGGTAAACCAGCGCTCTATCGCTGGATCGAGCTGGGCGTGCTGGACGACATGCTTGCAGTGTTGGCGCACAAAAGCGACCTTGAATGGCTGATGATCGATTCGACCATCGTTCGCCTCATCAGCACGTGTTTCCGGCGCACGACAGTCAAAAGGGAGCGGACGCCGGGGCCTGGGCCGGTCTCGCGGCGGCCTGAGCACCAGGATCCACGCCCCAGGCGACACACTCGGTCTCCCGATGCGCCTCATCGCAAGCACGGATTGCAAGCTACGGCAACGCAATCGCCAACAAGGGCTACGCCAACCATCTGATCGGCAAAATTGTTGAGATGCAAGCCACCGCCGTCATTTCGCCAAAGCGAAACCGAAAGATCAGCGTCCTTACGACGCCGGTCAGGCGCGTCGCAGCCGGATACGACTGCTGGTGCGAATCCTGAATCTGCCGCCGCCGCTTCGCCGTCGCCCGGATCGTCAGGCTCCCCGAGACAAATTTGGCGGGTGACGGCGGTGCACGCGTGAGACGTTCCCCGCGGCCTTTCGTTGTCAATGGGGCGCCGGAGCAGGCTCATCACCGGAATCAACGATGCGCTGGCAATTTACCCGTACGCTCCCGCCTTGCGCCCGCACAACGGAATGCATGTGTGAGATAATTGCAACAAAACGGGAACCGGCGCAGCTCGCGCGCGACCTCCGGGTATGGATCGTGCCCGGATTTGAACTGGCTCAGATGATCGAATACCTGTGCCCGGACCCGAACACTCGGTTTCCACTGACGATCAGTGTTGGCGACAACCGGAACAGGTTTGACCGGAATCGACACGTCCTCGCCGTGGAGATTGACGGAGATTGATACCAACCTACGCGCCTAGCTAGAGTCTGTTTCAACAGCAGCGTTGAACAGACTCATAGCTTATCTTTTTGCTTATCTTTTATTCGAGCATGATCTTTTCCGAATACCGGTTTCCACTTTTCGGATCATGCTCCATAGCTTCCGAGGCTTGCGTCAGGCCGCCCTGGCCAGTCCGACCTCGGCCCAGATCTCTGAAAGCGCCCCGACCAACGCCGAGATGTCGTCGTCCGAATGATGCGGCGACGGCGTGATGCGCAGGCGTTCGGTGCCGCGCGGCACGGTCGGATAGTTGATAGGCTGGACATAGATTCCATACCGCGCGAGCAGAATATCGCTGATCTCCTTGCACAGGACGGGATCACGCACCATCACCGGCACGATATGGCTGGGATTGTCGAGATGCTGCACGCCCGCCTCGTCCAGCCGGCGCCGCAGGGTGGCGACGCGGTCCTGGTGACGCTCGCGTTCGTCAGAACTCATCTTCAGATGGCGGATGCTGGTCAACGCTCCCGCCGCGACCGCCGGCGGCAGGGCGCTGGAGAAGATGAAGCCCGACGCGAAGCTGCGCACGAAGTCGCAAATGACATGCGAGCCGGTGATATAGCCGCCGATCACGCCGAAAGCCTTGGCGAGCGTGCCCTCGATCACGGTGAGGCGCGCGCTGAGGCCGTCACGATCCGAAATGCCGCCGCCGCGCGACCCGTAAAGCCCGACGGCATGCACCTCGTCGAGATAGGTCATCGCGCCGTGTTCGTCCGCGACGTCGCAGACGTCCGCAATCGGCGCGATGTCGCCGTCCATCGAATAGACCGACTCGAAGGCTATGAGCTTCGGCGCGTTGCGGTCAAGATCGGACAGCTTCCGCTTCAGGTCCGCGACGTCGTTGTGGCGGAAGACGCGCGTTTCGCAACGGCTGTGCTTCATTCCCTCGATCATCGAGGCGTGGTTCAACTGGTCTGAGAGGATGACGCAGCCCGGCATGCGCGACGCCAGGGTGCTGAGCGTTGTCCAGTTGGACACATAGCCGGAATTGAACAGCAGCGCCGCCTGCTTGCCGTGAAGGTCGGCCAGTTCGCGCTCGAGCAGCACGTGATAGTGATTGGTTCCGGCGATGTTGCGGGTGCCTCCGGCGCCGGCGCCGCATTTGTCGAGCGCCCCATGCATCGCCGCGAGTACTTTCGGATGCTGGCCCATGCCGAGATAATCGTTTGAACACCAGACCGTCACGTCGCTGATGCCGGACGGGTTGTGATGCGTCGCCTTGGGGAACGCCCCGGCCTGACGCTCGAGATCGGCGAAGACCCGATACCGCCCCTCGCGGCGAAGACCATCGAGCTGGCGATTGAAATAGTCTTCGTAATTCATGTTGTCCTCCCGTCTGCGGTCCGGCTGATTCCGGTCGAAAATCCTGTTGCGCCGGTCGACACGTTCAGGCCGCCGAGATTGGCCGCCGTTGTGTCATGCCGCGGATCGCAGGCTTGCGCGTGATAGGATTGGCGGAACTCGTCTTCGAGGCGCTGCCGCGACAGAGCCGCCGCGTTCCTTTGCACAACGGGCGGCTTGGGCCCGCCGGCGCCCGAAATCACGGACAGCGACGGCCGCGCGGCAGGGACGGTTCTCGACGGCGCCTGCGAGCGAATCGACCAGCGCCACAGGTCGACAACGGGCATCGGCAGAATCATGAACCAGTGTTCGAGCGCGCCGAGCGCAACCAGCACTGCCAGCAGCGATCGATCGAGCGCCACGAAATCGGATTCCGCTCCGATGACGTTGACGGCAAGAATCGCGGCCGCAGCCGTCGTCAACGTCACCGAAAACGGGAACAGCGCATTGATCGGCTTGCGGGTGAAGTAGCTTCGCAGGAACGCGACGTGCTCCGGCAGAAGCTCGTCGTTCAGAGTGCGCACGCCGAGAAACAGATTGACCTTCGCGCTCTGTCGCAGCACCAGCAACGCGACGAACGTCCACAAGCCAAGTCGGTTTGGCGCGCCGGCCGTCACCGCAAAGACCAGGCCGGTCGTCACGATGAGCGCCAGTTCGTGATAGGCGATCGCCTGCAGCGCAAACCAGAAGCGATCGACACCAGCGCAATCGCGCGGGCACGGCAGCGGCCGCGGACCGGTGATCCAGCCGCTCAAAAACGATATCTCGATCGCGCCCCACAGCAGGATGGCACAGGTGAACACGCAATAGGCACCGGCCGCGCCAGTCAACTGGCTGCTGGCCCATATCCCGACAAGCGCGGCGGCGAACAATGCCGTCGCGCCGGTTTTCAGGAGCGCGCCGTGGCGCGCCGACAGGCCGACCAGAAGAAGGACGCTGCCCGTGCTGAACCACCAGACGAAAAGAACGTAGGGGATTGCGATCGCGAGCGCGCCCATGGCCGAACTCCGTCACCAGGCGGGTTGAAGTCTGACGTCCGGCGGCAGCTTGTTCTTCTTGACCGGAAGCAGGAAAAGCCGGACGAAGGCCGCCGCCGCCTTGAGCGGCAGGACCGCACGCTTTACGCGCGCAGAAAGACCGCGGCGTGCCTTGGCGTCGGCGATCGCCTCGGCGACCTTGCGCAGCTTTTCGAGTCCCGCGAGAAAGCGCGGATCGTCGAGATCAAGCACCACAGGGAACACCTGGCGCGAGATTTCCGAGGTGATCCGGAATACCCGCATGTCGTAATCGGTCGGGTCCATGCCGAGCGCCCGATGGAATGCGGGCCGCATATGGTCGCGCACATACATGGTCGCGAACACTGCGAGCAGGAAGAACTTGATCCAGAGCTTGTTATGACCTTGCAGCAGCCTGGGATCGGACCGCATCAGCAGCGCGAAGGCTTCGCCATGCCGGAATTCGTCGTTGCACCATCTCTCGAACCAACGGAAGATCGGATGGAACTGACGCTCCGGATGCCGCTCCATCTGCCGGTAGATCGTGATGTAGCGCGCATAGCCGATCTTCTCCGACAGATATGTCGCATAGAAAATGAACTTCGGCCTGAAGTAGGTGTACTTCTTCATCTTGGTCAGGAAGCCGAGATCGACCCCGATGCCATGATCCTTCAGGATCTCGTTGATGAAGCCGGCATGGCGCGCCTCGTCGCGGCTCATATAGGTGAAGAGTTCGCGGATATCGGGATTTTTGATCCGCTTCTTGATCTCCGCATAAAGCACGCAGCCGGAAAACTCGGCGGTGAGCGAACTCACGAGGAAATCCCTGAATTCCTTGCGCAGGTCTTGGGGAAGATCGTCGAGGCTCTTCTCGAATTCGTCGGTCTTGACGAAATGCCGCCGGTTGAAATCCGCCCGCAAGTCCGAGATCATCGCGTTCCACTCGGCGCGGACGAGATCGACATTCAGACGGTCCATGGCGTCGAAGTCGGTCGTGTAGAAGCGCGGGGTAAGGATCGTATCCTCGCGCGCCATGTCGGTGCTCGATGCTGCGGGCATGCCGCCTTCGATCGATATCATGATGCCCTCCCGTCCGAGAAGCTGACTTCGTAGAGTTCCGTAAGTTCGAGATATCCGCCGACATGCGCCATCAGCCGCTTCCATGCGCCGGCCCGCACCACGGTCGCCGTACGGCGCAGGCTGACGCGCTCGCCGAAGGCGATCGACACCGGTGCGCCGTGGACGGTGACCTCGTCGCCGGGGCCGATCTCCACGTCGCCGTCCAGGTTGACATGGGCGTGCAGGCTCTCGGCGGTCTGCTCGATTTCGATCGTGCAGCCGACGTCGAAATGACGCGGCCCGGTTTTTCGACGGCCGTTCATGGCTTGTCACCTCGCATGGCGATCACCTTCTCAAAGCTCTGCATGTTGGCGGCGCCGAATGCCGCCAGGTCGATCCGGCGGCTCGTTATCGGGTCATCGATGGTCGTATGACCGTCGGACCATTTGGAAATGGCGAAGGCCGGCCCCGCGCCTACGCCCTGGCGCTCGCGGTCGAAGGCCAGGCTGCGCAGCACGGTGCGGATGAAGCCGTCGCTGCCGGCAGGCACCACGCCGATGGTCGCGCCGCTCTCCGGCGCTATGACTGAGACGCCGCCGTCGGGCCGATCCTCGAAACGGAAGTTCATGGTCCATACCGTGCGGGCGTAGTCCGCGCGGACCGCGCCGATTCCCGTGAACCGGCCGACGCTGGCCGCGACAAGCGAAAATGCGATCAGCGCGGCCGCGCCGATCAGCGCGCCACGGGGCACCATTCGATCGGCTCGGGTGGTAGCGGCGCGACTGGCAGCGGCTCGATTCATCGCGCTCTCCTCTAAGCCGCGGCCGCGACGACTGGCGCGGGCCGTGCCGCCTGCGGCGCCGGCAGCGCCGTGACGACAGGTTCGGGCGCTGGCGTCGACGATGCCGCAAGCGCCGCCGTAATCAGGTTCGCCATGTTCTGTGCATCCGGCACGCAGCGAAGCATCGGCTCGACGTGGTTGAGTCGCCACGGCCGCGCATGAGGCCATAGCAGCAGATAGGACAACCGCTGTTCGCTGGTGACGGAAAAGGGCAGATCGCCGCTGCCGTCGGGATATTCCTTCAGGGCGGCGCTCGCGACCTGCTTGAGCGGGATGTTGAGAGTCATCGGCAGCACCGCGCCGAATTGCAGCAGCACGCGGTTGTTGGTCAGGATATAGCGCGTGGTCCGGCTGTAGAGGAATGCGAGTCCTCCAAGCAGGACCATGGCGCCGGCGAGCGGAACGGCCAGACGCGCCGTCACGGCAACGATCTCCCGCCATGACTGTCCATCGGACCAGCCGATCGCCGTCCACGCAACCAGCAGCAGCGCGAAATAGAGCGCGATCAGGCGGACATGAAAAACGCGAAGCGCCAGTGACCGTGCGCCCGGCCTTCCCTGCCAGATCAGGTGCTCACCTCTCGGCAGGCACAGTTCCTCGAAACGGCCGGCGGCGCTCATAGCAGAGGCTCCTGTCGCGCGGCGGTGGCGTAGAGATTGCCGCCACCGAAATATCCGGCGATCCTGTCTTCCTCGCGCTTGGTCACCTGGTCGGGATTGGCGAGCACCGGCGCATCGGCGAACTGGCGACCGAGGACCGCCTGCACCACCACGTGGTGGCTTTTCCATTTCCTCTTGATACGCGCCATCGTCATCGGCAGGAGCACATGACGATCGGCCACGCCGCTCACCTCGACCTCGAGATAACGGATCAGCATTTCGGCGCGATCGACCCAGACGTCGCGGACAACGCCACCAACCTCTCCGTCGGCCCCGAACACCGGCATGCCGCGCGGATCGGGGTCGCGCTGCTCGACGGTGATTGAACTGTCGGCGCGCAACGGAACAATGGCCGGAACGCCGCCCATCGTCAGTTCAGGGACGTCCTCGCGATCGGCGTAGGATGCGGGGCCAACGCCGTCGAGCATCGGATTTCCGGTCGGCACGTAAGGCGAGCCGGGCCACGGCGCGGCCGGCGTCACGGGCGCATCGCGCCGGTCATTTCGCCAGTTCGGCACGGTGGCAATGTGCCCGCCGCGCAGCAGATAACGCTTCATTCCCGGAAAGGCAGGGAAGCCGACGCTGCTGCGGCTGCCGTCGTCCTCATACAACAGCGGATAGCCTTCCCGCTTGTCCTCGCGCCGCAGATAGAAAATCAGGCCGGCGAAAAAAATCCAGAACGCGTAGAGCGCGACCTGTGCGACGTCCATTCTTGCTGTCAATTCCGTATGCATGGCATCCTCCCGAATGGCTATCCTGGAAATTCCACGAGACCGAACTTCTGATTGTCCTGTCGCACGGGGTGGCGCCACCGCACCAGCGGTCCGATGACGACGAGCGTTGCGAACAGAAGCGCGATCTCGATGTGATAGACGATGCTGTAGCCGGTCGCCCGGCTGACAAGCGCTGCGCCGAGATGACCCTCGGTGGCCAGCGCCGACATTACATCGCGAATGGCGCCCCCGCCCGCGATCGCCACGCCCGACGCGGTCGCCTGAACGGCGCCCCATGTGCCGAGCGCGAGGCCGCTCGCCCCGTCCTTTGCAAGCGCCATCGCGGCGGTCAGCGTGCCGACCGCGAACAGTCCGCCGCCGAATCCGATCAGCGTGGCGCCGAGCCGGAACAATGCGGGCGACATCAGCGGCGCGGAGAAAATGATGGCCGAGAACGCGACCAGCCCGACCAGTGCGCCGATGGCCGCGATCCGATAGGGATCGGCGCCATGGACGAGTCGGCGGGCTGAGATTGCAAAGCCGGCCAGCGTGCCCCCCGCGAACAGCGCCGTCAGCGCCGTGGTCTCGCTGACGGTGAGGTGCAGGATCTCGGCGCCGTAAGGCTCCAGCAGGATGTCCTGCATGGTGAAGCCGGCGGTGCCGAGTCCGACCGCCAGGAGGACCCGCAACGAGCCGCCAGCCTCCTGAAATTTCCGCCACGAGTCCTGAAACCGGGGACGCTCTCGCTCAGGCGATGTCCGCGCGGGATCGCGCGCTTCCTGCTTCCACAGCGCGATGATGTTGAGCGCCATTCCGGTCAAGGCCGCGCCTTGAACGACCTGGATTAATCGCATCTCGCTGAAATTCGCAAGAGCGGCGCCAAACACGAGCGCACTCACCATCATGCCCAGCATCAGCATGACATAGAGAAACGCCACGATGCGCGGGCGAGAAGGTTCGGGCGCAATATCCGTCGCCAGCGAAAGCCCCGCGGTCTGCGTGGTGTGCAGGCCCGCGCCGACCAGAAGAAACGCGATCGCCGCGCCGATGCGTCCAGCGATAACCTGGCCCGGCGCATCGCCCGACAGCACCAGCAACGCAAACGGCATGATGGCGAGCCCGCCGAACTGCAGCAGAGATCCCATCCAGATGTAGGGCACACGACGCCAGCCGAGCACCGAGCGATGATGATCGGAGCGGAAGCCGATCAGCACGCGCATCGGCGCGAACACCAGCGGCATCGCCACCATCGACGCCACCAGCCAGCTCGGCACGCCGAGTTCGACGATCATCACGCGGTTGAGCGTGCCGTTCAGCAGCACCACCGAAATGCCCACCGACACCTGAAACAGCGACAGCCGCAGCAGGCGCGACAGCGGAAGCTCCGTCGTGGCGGCGTCGGCGAACGGCAGAAAGCGCGTGCCGAGCCGCATCCAGAATTCCGCGAGCGAAGGAGCGGGCTTGGTCATCGGCGCACAAGCTCCAGCGCATGGGACTTGTAGAACCCGCTGGCGACGCGCCGGCTGCGGCCGAAGGACCAGTCCTGCAAATCGGGATGATCCAGAATGAGCTTCCGCAGATGCGGCTCGGAAACCGGCTCGATCGCGGGCGCGCGATTGTCGCGCGGGAAGGCGCGGCCGGCCGCATGCATCAGCATCAGCGCCGGAGTCCGCGGCGCGAAGGTCACCAGAATCGCATGGCGCGTGCGCGCCGCGAAACTCGCGATGATCCGCACGGCATCCACCGTGCGATAATGGATGATGGAATCCATCGCCACGACGATATCGAACGTCCCCAAGGTCGGGTCGAGCATGTCGCCCGCGATGAAACGGATCGCGCCGGCGTCGATATCGGGGGGAAGCCGCCCGTCCGCGATCCCGATCAGGGTCGGCGAGATGTCGACGGCGGTGACGGCGGCGCCGCGCCGCGCCGCATCGATCGACAGCGCGCCGGTGCCGCAGCCGGCATCGAGCAGGCGCGTGCCGCGCAGATCTTCTGGCAGCCAGGACAGCAATGTCCCGCGCATCTCGTCGCGGCCCGCCCGCACGGTGGCGCGGATCCGGCCGACCGGAGCGTCCGAGGTCAGCCGCGTCCACGCCGCCGCCGCCGTCCGGTCGAAATAGGTTTCCAGTTCGCTGCGCCGTTCAAGATAATGCGCGGTCGTCATCAGTCGAATCCCAATAAATCGAAGATGTCACGGTCTTTCAGAGGAACGGCATTCAACGGCTCGGCACCCGCCAGCAGCGACGCGGCCAGCCGCAGGTACTCGTTCTGCACGGCATCGACTTCGGGCGACGGCTCCATCTCGAACAGCGTCGACTTCTTGAGCCGGCTCTTGCGGATGACATCGAGATCGGGAAAGTGCGCCACGGTCTGGAGCCCGGTCTTGTCGTTGAACTTGTCGACCTGGTCGGTGCCGGCGCTGCGGTTGACGATCACGCCGCCGAGCCGCACCGGATAGTTGCGCGACTTGGCCTGGATCGCGGCCACGATCCGGTTCATGGCGAAGATCGAGTCGAAGTCGTTCGCGGCGACGATCAGGGCGCGGTCGGCATGCTGCAGCGGCGAGGCGAAGCCGCCGCACACGACGTCGCCGAGCACGTCGAAGATGACGACGTCGGTGTCGTCGAGCAGATGATGCTCCTTGAGGAGCTTGACGGTCTGCCCGACGACATAGCCGCCGCAGCCGGTGCCGGCGGGCGGCCCGCCTGCCTCAACGCACATCACGCCGTTATAGCCCTGATAGACGAAATCCTCGGGCCGCAGTTCCTCGGCATGGAAATTCACCTGTTCGAGCACGTCGATGACGGTCGGCACCAGCCGCTTGGTGAGCGTGAAGGTGGAATCGTGCTTGGGGTCGCAGCCGATCTGAAGCACGCGCTTGCCGAGCTTGGAGAACGCGACCGACAGGTTCGACGACGTCGTGCTCTTGCCGATGCCACCCTTGCCGTAGACCGAGAACACCTTCGCCTTTCCGATCGAGACGTTGGGGTCCATCTGCACCTGCACGCTGCCGGCGCCGTCGGGACGGCTGACCGATGCGGCGGCGGCGGGTTGTCGGATCGGAATATTCATGCGGCAACTCCTACCCCTTCGAGATGATCTTCGAACTGCTCTCCGGCCTTGCGCAGCGAGTCGAGCGTGGCCTGGTCCGGCGACCAGTAGTTGCGTTCATGCGCTTCGATCAGCCGGTTCGCGATCTTGGCCGACGCGGCCGGATTAAGCGCGGCGAGCCGCTCGCGCATGGCTTCGTCGAGCACATAGGTCGTGGTGATCTGCTGATAGACCCATGGCGCGACCTGGCCCGTGGTGGCCGACCACCCGACCGTGTTGGTGACGTGGGATTCGATCTGGCGGACGCCCTCATAGCCGTGCGCGAGCAGCGCCTCGTACCATTTCGGATTGAGCGTCCGCGTTCTGGTCTCCAGGGCGACCTGCTCCGACAAGGTGCGGACCGCGCCCTCGCCCCGGGTCTGGTCGCCGATATAGACCGGGGCCGCCTCGCCGCGCGCGCGCTTCACGGCGCGGCTGATGCCGCCCAGCGTATCGAAATAGTGATCGACCGTGGTGACGCCGAGTTCGACGGAATCGATGTTCTGATAGGCGGCGTCGACGCGCGCGAGGACATGGCCGAGCAGCGCGTCATGACGCACCGGCCGGCCGTCGATGCCGTAGGCGAAGCCCTTGCGGCGGGTATAGGCTTCGGCGAGTTCCTGCTCGTCGGTCCAGGCGCCGCAATCGATCAGATGATTGACGTTGGCCCCATAAGCGCCCTCGGCGTTGCCGAACACGCGAAGCGCCGCGTCCTGCAATTCGCCGCCGTGCTGCGCCTGATAGTCGAGCGCGTGCTTGCGGACGAAATTCCGCGTCACCGGCTCGTCGGCGCTGGCGGCCAGCAGCGCGGCCTCGGCCAGCAGGCGGGTTTGCAACGGCATCAGGTCGCGGAAGATTCCCGACAGCGTCATCACCACGTCGATGCGCGGACGCCCCAACCGCTCCAGCGGAATCAACTGCGCGCCTGCGAGCCGGCCGTAGCCGTCGCGGCGCGGCTCGGCGCCGAGCAGCCACAGCGCCTGCGCGATCGGCGCGCCTTCGGACTTGAGATTGTCGGTGCCCCACAGCACCATCGCGACGGTTTCCGGCAAGGCGTTGCCGTCGTGCGCATGCCGCGCCAGCAGCCGTTCCGCCTGGCGCGCGCCGTCGAGCACCGCGAACGCGCTCGGGATCCGGAACGGGTCGAAGCCGTGGAGATTGCGTCCGGTCGGCAGCACCTCGGTATTGCGCAGCAGGTCGCCGCCGGGCACCGGACGGATATATCCGCCGTCGAGCGCGTGAATGATCGCGGGCGTTTCGTGATCGGCGGCCAGCAGCGCATCGAGCGAGGCGCGCGCATCGTCCTCGGTGATGCCCGCCGCCTCCAGCATCTCGGCGCGCTCGACAGCAGAAGGCGGCTGGCCGACGACATGCAGCCCGTGCGGGATCAGCGAATATTCGAGTTCGAGAATGCTGCTCGACAATGCCGCGATCCGCGTATGCGCATCGCCGTCCCACGCCGGCTCGGCCGCCGCGAGATCGACGGCGGCGGCTTGCGCCTGGATCAGCGCCACGACGTCGGCCCGCTCAGTGGCGTCCGGCAGCATCGATCGCCAGCTATCGAGCGACGTCTTCAGATCGACGAGCCCCTTGTAGAGCCCGGCTTTCGCGATGGACGGTGTCAGGTAGCTGATGAGGGTCGCCGCGGTGCGGCGCTTGGCGAGCGCGCCCTCCGACGGGTTGTTGGACGCAT
>JBIQHO010000508.1:0-1785 GCA_044508545.1 Bradyrhizobiaceae bacterium
CGCGGCGCGATGGTCGCGCGTTCCTTGATGCCGGGACCTTCGAAGGTGACGGGCTCCCCGCCATCGAGGCTTTCGAGTTGAAGGATCAGCGTCGCTGAACGGTCTGGATATTTCTGCGACCCCTGCGCGAAGCGATCGAAGGAAGGCATCGCACATGGCATGCCGACAAGAGCGAATACTGCATCGGCCATCGTGGCAGCGCGACGGCCTCCGGTATGGAACGCAAGCCAGCGGTGCAAGGCGTCACTCTCGAACACAGCGTCCAGCCAATAGGGCGTATCGGCATCGATAAGCGTGCAGGCAACGGCGCCCGCGGCAATCCCTAGCGTCGCGGGCGGCGCGATCCCGACCTCGATACACATCACGCGAGCGGGTCGCGCCATTGCATCCATCAGGACACGAAACGTCGATTGCGATTCGAGCACTGGATTCGTGAATCCGCCTTCGAGCACATCGGCATCGGCGATCATTAATCTTCTCCGCGCGCCATGGTGAAGAAGTCCACCCGTGTCGCCGCCGTCTGGCGACGCACGGTTTCGTCCGCCTCATTCAGTTCTGCCCGAATCGGTTCGATCACGGCCAGATCGATGCGGGCGGCGATGTCATCGCTGCTGCACAAAGCATCGATCACCGCAGACAGTTTCGCTTTTGCAATGTCGCGCCCCAACGCCATGGCATGACCGATGGAGCCGTCCTCCAGCCTCACGCTGGCGCGCGTCACGCTCGCCTCGCCAAGATTGAAAGCCTGTCCGGTACCGCCGACGCGACCACGCAGCATCACCAACCCGAACTCCGGTCCGCGCAACATCCTGTAGGCCGGATCGAGTCCGACCGCGCGCCACAACTCCTGCAGTCGTGCAGTGCTGCCGCGCGCCAGAACTGCCATGCGATCTTTCCTCATAGCGGTCATTCGATCATCAACCATAGCTGCTCCGTATTTGTCTATTGATCTAGACAAATAGATAAGATAGTTCGTTGTAACGCCGCTCGATGACGGGCGCATGACGTCCTGAAAACAAGGTGGGGAATGGCTCGAACTGGCCGTTTGCAACGTGGCGCAGGCGTATCGCTGTGGCGGCAAATCGCAGATCGCATCCGCGTCGATGTTTCGCGCGATCTTGCGGATGAGACCGGCAGGCTGCCGCCGGAAACGGAGTTGGCCGAACGGTTCGGCGTCAATCGCCACACCGTGCGCGCGGCTATTTCTGCGCTGGCGCATGAAGGCGTGTTGCAGGCCTCGCAAGGACGGGGCACCTATGTGCGCAAACGAAAACGGCTTGTTTATCCGATCGGCAAAAAGACGCGGTTCTCGGCCGGACTGGAGGGCCAGAGTCGCGATCGCAAAAGCGAGCTTTTAAGTCACCGTCGCGAAGGAGCATCCGCCGAGATCGCCGAAGCGCTTGATCTGACCGAGGGCGCTGATGTGGTCCGCCTCGAATTGCTCGGCAGCGCCGACGACGTACCGGTATCGCGCTCAACCTCGTGGTTCAGCGCCGCGCGTTTTCCCGACATCGCCGATCATTTCATTCGAACCGGCTCAATTACGAAAGCCCTCAAACGTGCCGATGTGCACGACTACAGCCGCGCTTCCACCACGATCGAGGCCCGCCATGCGGATGAGGTCGATACAACCGATTTACGTCTATCGCCGGGAGCGATCGTTCTCATCGCTCGCGCCGTGAATGTCGATCTCGATGGCACTCCGGTCCAGTATTCGCAGACCCGCTTCGCGGCCGACCGGATTACTTTGTCTATCGAGACCCAGGTCAATCAGAAACCCGGGAA
>JBIQHO010000509.1:0-1784 GCA_044508545.1 Bradyrhizobiaceae bacterium
TACCGTGCCGATCGCTTCCGCCGCCTCAAGAACGACGACCTCGCGGCCCGATCGCGCGAGCCGGCGCGCGATCGCAAGTCCGATCACGCCGGCACCGATGATGACGCACTCAACCTTGTCCATTCGCGGCCTGGCGTCCCAAATCCGAAGTTCGCTTGAGGGACCTGTAAAGGCGCAAGTCGCCCGTTAGCAAGGCATTAAGCATGAGAGACCAATTGTGCAATCCAGGGCGCATTTTTCGATCGCGGGGGTAATCATTTACCTGATTCAAACCCGTTGGGCCAGACACTCGGCTGGCAGGTCCCCGGGGGCGCGATGACGGGCAAGGGTTGGCAGGCGGGCGGCTGCAACGTCGTTGCGGCGACGGCGCTCATCTACACGGCGGTTGCCGCGACGTCTGCGGACGTGGTGGCTGCGGCCATTGTTTCATCCGAGGGCGTTGGCGGCGGGACCAATGGCGGCATGGCCCGTCAAATGCTTGTGGGTGGCTTTATCGCCTTTTGCTGTCTGGCGGCGGCAGCCATCCGCGCGTCGAGGTTGCGGCGCTCGCGTCTGCGCACGGATGCGCTCGAACGCAAAACGCTGTCGCGCGAATTGGAAAACACAAGGAAGTTCCTCGAAACCGTCGTGGACAATATTCCGGTGCCGCTGGTCGTCCAGCGCGCCAGCGACGGCCATTACCTGCTCGCCAACCGGCCTGCCGAGGCGCTTTTCAATCGGCGTCGCGAGGATGTCCTCGGGCTGACCGCATCGGATATCTTCGATCCGCGCGACGCGAAGCTGATCCTTGCCCGCGACGAAGCGGCGGTCCGGAATGGCGGCTTCCTGACCCAGCATCCAATCAGCACCAGCGACGGGTTGCGGCTGTTCCTGACGCGCCGCATCCCTGTGGCGGCTGATGACGGCGAACCGCAATATCTGATCAAGATGCATGAAGATGTGACCGATCGCTGCCAGACCGAGTCGCGCATGGTGCACATGGCCTATCATGACGGGCTGACCGACCTGCCGAACCGCACCGCGTTCCTGAAAGCACTGTCGCAGATGATCGAGTCGTGCCAGGGAGCGAACGACGAGTTCGCGGTGCTGTCGGTCGATCTGGACGGCCTCAAGGAGATCAACGACGTGTTCGGTCACGCGGTCGGCGACAAGCTGCTGATCGAGGTGGCCCATCGCATTCAGAACGCGGCGCATGGCGGCCTCATCGCGAGGCTTAGCGGCGACGAGTTCGGCGTGATCATCGATGGCGAGCAACCCGCCGCGGGCAAGGCGCTTGCCGAAAAGCTTGCCGAGACGATGACGCCGGAATTTCTGATCGACGGCAGATCGGTTCGCGTCGGGCTGAGCAGCGGCATCGCGCTGTTTCCGCGCGATGGCATCGACCCGGCTTCGCTGCTCTCCAATTCCGCCGCCGCGCTGTTCCGCGCCAAGAAGAGGTCGCGCGGATCGATCAGCATTTTCGATCCCGACATGGATCGGCAGATCCGGGATCGCCGCGCGCTGCATCAGGATCTGTCGAGCGCCATCCGGAACGGCGAACTGTCACTGCACTACCAGCCGCAGGCACGCACGGGCCACAAACTCGACGATGGCGATGTGACCGGCTTCGAGGCGCTGGCGCGATGGACACATCCGACCCGCGGCCTGGTTTTGCCCAACGATTTCATTCCGCTCGCCGAGGAAAGCGGTTTGATCGTGGCCATGGGCGAGTGGGTGCTGCGCGAGGCATGCCGCGAGGCGGCGACCTGGCCGAACCCGAAGCAGATCTCGGTCAACCTGTCGCC
>JBIQHO010000510.1:0-1780 GCA_044508545.1 Bradyrhizobiaceae bacterium
GTGCGGCTACGGAAGACGCGGCCTGTCAGGACGAAATTTCCGCATGAATTGCAGCTCTGGCGGAAACAGCGTCAGGATACGGTTCTGGCCGCTTGCCCCGGCATCGACCATATCCGCCCACTCATGAAGCATGTGCCGGCGCTGAGGCTCATATTCAGCCTTGTTGTAGATGCCGCGAGAGCGCGCCTAACATTCGATGTGTGACCACCTGCGCGAGAGGCGCTCAAGCGAGGCGCCGGGACACAGCAATCTCATATCAGCAGCGATGAGCTCCTACATTGAGGATTCATGTGAACAACAACGAGCAACACGTCCACTTGCTGGAATACTGCAAGATGATGCAGAACCTGGAGCTCGGCATCCCGCCGCAACAGTTTGAGCTCGATCTCCCGCAAGTCGACGACATCAAGATCAACGCTCGTAGTCTAGTGATGCACGGCCGGCACGCACGTCAAGCTCGTCTCGATGAGACAGCGCTCCTGTGATGGCGGCGCTCAGCGGCCCCTGCCCTCCTTTGGGTTCTATGAAATTGGCTCCGATCGCCACTGGCCGTCCTTGCTTTTGACGAGCCGCCACGTCCGCGGCGCCACCCGTGTTCCTTTCGCGGTCCGATAGGTTGGAATGGAGAGATGGATGTCATCGCCAACCGAACGGCACTCGGCGATCACGGTGACGCCGTCGCCAAACTCGACCAGGCACGCGGGTCCCTCTTTTTGGTCATCGTGGACGCGACCGCGACGAAACGCATGACTATGAGGGAATACGAAACGCATGAAGCGGCGTCCTCGCGGTTTGCAGGCTGTTCGAAATCCCTTCACCGGCCTGCCGGCGAAATCGGGTCGTGTCGCGGTTTGAATTTCGGCTTCCAAACATCCTTGGTCCTTCGCCTCAGCTTTTCGCCATCAAAAGGTTGGCGTCCCGCGCAAGTCGCCAGCGACCATCTGGCTCCTTGCGAAACAGTGTCAGGGTGTAGCCGGTGCGGCGCACCGGCTCGCCGGTCGGTGGGGTAATACTCAGATCGATCCGATTGCGCGTGAACGCCCAATTTCCCAGTATTTGAATCTCAACGATGTCATTCGTCCCGTCGATCTGCAGACGTGCGGCGCTGAGCTGGTTGACGGCCGCCTCGAACGCCTCTCGACCAAACGGCTCCTGACCGGGAACCATGAAAACCACGTCTTCGGTCATAAGCGAGAGCACCGTGGCGGTGTCACCCGATTGGCCTGCCCGCATCCAGGTTGCCACGATTTGCCGGATCGCTCGTTCGTCTTCCGTCATCTCGGCCTCCATCTAAGCCGACAGCCTCGCATTAAGGAGTAATTCGAGAGGACCCGCCCCTCACGCTGCCGCCATCGCGGGCGTCCGACCCGGGAACGGCCGGAACGTCATCAGGATCAGCATGGCCGCCAGTCCCATGCCCCACGATCCTGCATACATCAGCGCGTAGCTCGAAAAATGATCGTAGATCAGGCCGCCGAGTAGTGGCCCGGTGGACATGCCGAGGCTGCCGGCCATCGCCGTGCCGCCGATGATCGTGCCCATCATCCGCAGCGGGAAGTTCTCGCGGATGATCACCGCATAGAGCGGCATGGTGCCGGCGTAGATGAAACCGACCACCACCGCCACGGCGTAGAAGCCGTCGAGATGGCTGACGAACGCATAGGCCAGCACGCCGAAGGCCTGCGCCAATAGCCCGATCACCAGAACGCGCTGGGCGCCGAACCGATCACCCGCCAGGCCGAATCCAATGCGACCGAACATGCCGGCCAGCCCCTCGACG
>JBIQHO010000077.1:0-12374 GCA_044508545.1 Bradyrhizobiaceae bacterium
AACCGGTAGCCACTTCGCTTGAAAACGCTCTAGCTTCTTGATTTGACGCGTTTTTTTTGCGCGAACCGGATTTCATCCCCGAGTCAAGCCCGAGGACATGCTTCGCTCGAAAACGCTCCAGCGGTTACGCGTTCGCCTTACCGGTCAGCGCGCTCGATGACGGCCATCAGTTCGGCAATCTTGCGGCGCTGATCGGCCTTGTTGCCGCTCGTGATCGCATGCTCGACGCAATGCGCCACATGGTCCTTGAGCACTTCCTCCTCGACGCGCCGGAGCGCAGCACGCACGGCCGATATCTGCGTCACGATGTCGATGCAATAGCGGTCTTCATCGACCATTCGCGACAGGCCCCGCACCTGGCCTTCGATCCGGCTCAATCGTTTGCGGCAGGATGCCTTGAGGTTATCGCGCATACGCAGTATATACCCCTACAGGGTATATACTGCAAGCGCCGAACGTGGAGACTCCGGATGAGCAAAGCCGAGCAGGCGACCTCGAAAAATGGCTGCTGCAGCGCGGCCGGGACGCAGGCTGCGTCTTCCACCGGCGCATCTGATGGCTCGAATTGCTGCGGCGGAAACGCCATGACCGAGCATGACCATGGCGCGCATGCACATCGTCACGAGCAACACGATGATCACACCGCTGGCGCGAATGGCGGGAAAGTCCTCGATCCCGTCTGCGGCATGAGCGTCGACCCGCAGACCAGCAGGCATCGCTTCGATCATCACGGCACGACCTATCACTTCTGTTCCGGCGGCTGCCGGACCAAATTCGCAGCGTCGCCGCAGTCGTATCTTGACAAGTCCAAGGCTTCGTTGCCGGCGGATGTCCCCGAAGGCACCATCTACACCTGTCCGATGCATCCGGACGTCCGTCAGGTCGGCCCCGGCGCTTGTCCCATCTGCGGCATGGCGCTGGAGCCCGAACTGGTGTCGCTGGATGACGCGCCTAATCCCGAACTTGCGGATATGTCGCGGCGGTTCTGGATCGGATTGATCCTCGCGCTGCCTGTGATCGTGCTGGACATGGGGGGACACATTGCGGGAGCGCATGGCTGGGTCGAGCCGACGCTGTCGCACTGGATTCAGTTCGCCTTTGCGACGCCGGTGGTGATCTGGGCCGGCTGGCCGTTCTTCGTGCGCGGCTGGCAGTCGCTGCTGACGCGCAACCTCAATATGTTCACGCTGATCGCGATGGGTACCGGCGTGGCCTATCTCTACAGCATTGCCGCCACCTTCGGGCCGGGACTATTTCCGCCGGCTTTTCGCGGGCACGACGGCGCGGTCGCCGTCTATTTCGAGGCGGCGACAGTCATCACGATCCTGGTACTGCTCGGCCAGGTGCTTGAACTGCGCGCGCGCGAGGCGACATCGGGCGCGATCAAGGCGCTGCTTGATCTCGCGCCGAAGACCGCGCGCCGCGTCGATGAGTCTGGCGCGGACCACGACGTGGCGCTCGACGACATTGTCGTCGGCGACCGCCTCCGCGTGCGTCCCGGCGAGAAGGTGCCGGTGGATGGCGTCATCGCGGACGGCCGCTCGTCGCTCGATGAGTCCATGGTGACCGGAGAATCGATGCCGGTCAGCAAGGACGCGGGCGCCAAAGTGATCGCCGGCACCATCAACCGCTCGGGAAGTTTCGTGATGCGGGCCGAGAAGATCGGACGTGACACGCTCTTGTCCCGGATCGTGCAGATGGTCGCGCAGGCGCAGCGGTCGCGCGCGCCGATCCAGCGCCTGGCCGATCAGGTGGCCGGCTGGTTCGTGCCGGCCGTCATCGCCGCGGCCGCGGCGGCGTTCGCGGTCTGGGCTTTGGTCGGACCCGAACCGCGTCTCGCCTTCGGTCTGGTCGCCGGAGTGAGCGTGCTGATTATCGCGTGCCCCTGCGCGCTGGGCCTTGCGACGCCGATGTCGATCATGGTCGGCGTCGGGCGCGGCGCGCAGGCCGGCGTCCTGATCAGGAACGCCGAGGCGCTGGAGCGCATGGAGAAGGTCGACACGCTGGTGGTCGACAAGACCGGCACGTTGACGGAAGGAAAACCCAGGCTCGTCGCCATCGAGGCCGCGGAAGGTTTTCACAAGGACGATCTGTTGCGGCTCGCCGCGAGCGTCGAACGATCCAGCGAGCATCCTCTCGCGGACGCCATAATGGCCGCGGCGAAGCAACGCAATCTGGCGCTGAACGACGTGCAGGAGTTCGATGCGCCGGCCGGAAAAGGCGTGAGCGGAAAGGTCGACGGCAGGACGGTGCTGATCGGATCGGCCGCGTTCCTCGAATCCGCGCAGGTTGCCGTTGCCGCAATGACGCCCCGCGCCGAGCGGCTGCGCGCCGCGGGAGCCACCGTCGTCAACGTCGCGGTCGACGGCAAACTGGCCGGTCTGCTCGCGATCGCCGATCCGGTGAAGCCGTCGACGCCGGCGGCCCTCAAAGCGCTGGC
Source organism: Bradyrhizobiaceae bacterium (assembly GCA_044508545.1). Classification (GTDB taxonomy): domain Bacteria; phylum Pseudomonadota; class Alphaproteobacteria; order Rhizobiales; family Xanthobacteraceae; genus Nitrobacter. The sequence continues at coordinate 2,441 of JBIQHO010000077.1, forward strand.
CGGCGACGGCATCAAGGTCGTCATGCTGACCGGAGACAACCGCACCACCGCCGACGCGGTCGCAAAGCAACTCGGCATCGCCGAGGTCGAGGCGGATGTTTTGCCGGAGCAGAAGAGCGCCGTCGTCACCCGGCTTCAGAAGGAGGGCCATGTCGTGGCGATGGCCGGGGACGGCACCAACGATGCTCCCGCTCTCGCCTCAGCCGATGTCGGCATCGCCATGGGCACCGGGACCGATATCGCGATGGAGAGCGCCGGCGTGACGCTGCTCAAGGGTGATCTCGGCGGCATCGTTCGCGCCCGTCGTCTCTCCGAGGCGACCATGCGCAACATCCGGCAAAACCTGATCTTCGCCTTCGTCTACAACGCCGCCGGCATCCCGATCGCGGCCGGCGTTCTTTATCCGGTCTTCGGCCTGCTGCTGTCCCCGATCGTGGCGGCGGCGGCGATGGCGCTGTCGTCGGTGAGCGTCGTCGGCAATGCGCTGCGGCTGCGCGCGGCAAAACTTTGAAGGCAAAACTTTGAAGGCAGGACTTTGAGGGCGAGGCTTTGAGGGCGAGCCTTTGAAGGCGAGCCTTGAAGGCCGTCGGTTCGACCCCGTTCTCAGCGGCGGGAGCGCGTCCACATCTCCCCGCCGCACAACGCGCCGACGCAGCCTTCCACGCGCAGCGCGCCGGCTCCTGCGACGGAAATGCTGCTGGCGTAGCTGTTGCCGTCGTCGGCGTTGTAGATCGTGCCGGACCATTTGTTCGGGCCGCTTTGCGACATGCCCTGGAACAGCGGCAGCCCGATCATCGGCCGTTTGGCCAGCGACGGATTGCGATTCTTGTCGTCGACGGCCGGCCGTCCGGTCGCGGGATCGATGGGGCTGCGCAGCCAGACCACCACGCCGCAAATTCCGCCGCGGCATTTGCTGACACGGACCTTGGCGTCACCGGCCTGCGTCAGCCAGATGCCGGTGGGGTCAGGCGCTGTCTGCGCATCGGCGACGGACAAGGCGGCGGCAAGGATTGCAATCGCGAAACCGGATCGCATGAGCATGACAACCTCCAGAGCAATCCGGTGTGCATAACAAAAAAAAGGAGTCGTGCAACGTCCTATGGAAGGTGAAGCCGCGTTCGCGACAGGATGTCTCACGATCGATGGCCGGCCCCATAAGCGAGCCGGAAGCGATGCCGTTGTTCTTCGAACGGGTCACAGGCGAGCGGAAGCGATGCCGTTCTTCGAAAGTTTATGTCCGGCCATGACGGATCGGTGTGATTCCTCAAATGCAAACCGCGCGCCCGGAGGGTCGCCGTCCTGCTCGCGAACGCCGGCATCGGCGGCAGCCGCGCGTCTCATGAAGACGCAGCCTGCAAGACTGAATACTCAACGTTGACCGCCCTTATGTTATGGTATGTAACGGCTATCGTAGTATCTACGGCGATGGAACCCTCAACAGGGGGTCTCGTCAGATCCTCTAGTTCCCATCAATTCTCCCACCAATTCGGACAATATCCCCATGACCTTCACGCTTCCGAACCTGCCATATTCCTACGACGCGCTTGCGCCCCATATGTCCAAGGAAACCTTGGAATATCATCACGATAAGCACCATCAGGCCTACGTGACCAACGGCAACAACGCGATCAAGGGGACCGAATTCGAAGGCAAATCGCTCGAAGACATCGTCAAGACTTCGTACGGCAAGAGCGCGTTTGTGGGCGTCTTCAACAACGCCGGTCAGCACTACAACCACCTGCATTTCTGGCAGTGGATGAAGCCGAACGGCGGCGGCGACAAGCTGCCGGGCCGCCTGGAGAAGAAGATCGCCGAGGATCTGGGCGGTCTGGAGAAATTCAAGGCCGCTTTCGCCGCGGCCGGCGCCGGGCAGTTCGGGTCCGGCTGGGCCTGGCTGCAGGTGAAGAACGGCAAGCTCGAAGTCACCAAGACGCCGAACGGCGAAAATCCGCTGATTCACGGCGCGACCCCGATCCTCGGCTGCGATGTCTGGGAGCATTCCTATTATATCGACTACCGCAATCGCCGTCCCGATTACTTGAAGGCGTTCCTGGATCATCTGGTGAACTGGGAATATGTCGACGAGCTTTTGGGCAAGGCCTCCTGACGGCCTCTCTGTCGTAATTGTGAGAATTGAAAAGGCGGCACGATGGTGCCGCCTTTTTTCATCTTTCATCGGCCCTTAAGCGCCCGATGGCGCGGCGCCTTGCCGCGTCAAAGCATTTTCGGCAAGACACAACGCGCGAGAGGATGACGGCCGATTAGCGGGCGCCGGGCTTTCAACGACAGGGACAAATGATGAATTATCTTCTGGTTTTTGTCGGCGGCGGCCTCGGCGCGACCTTTCGGCATGGGATCAATATTTTGTGCGCGCGGATTTTCGGGACGCATTTTCCCGTCGGCACATTTTTTATCAATGTTTCAGGCTCGGTCGTGATGGGCCTGATCGCAGGCTATCTCGCGTTCAAGGGCAGTGTCGCGCAGCCGTGGCGGCTGTTCGTGATGACCGGAATTCTCGGCGGCTACACCACCTTCTCGACATTCTCGCTCGATTCCGCGCTGCTGTACGAACGCGGCGAGATCGGCCTTGCAGCCCTCTATGTGGCCGGCTCGGTTGTGCTCGCGATCGCAGGCCTGTTCGCCGGTCTCGCGCTGGTTCGCCACCTGGCGTGAAACGGGACCGCCGGGACGCGCCTTGCGTCCGGCCCATCGGGAGACCTCTCCGCTGGACACCTGTGATGTTATAATATAACGATTACATCTATATTGGCGGTCTGACTCCTTGTCCCCTTCGGGGATCGGAAAGCGTATCAAGTGCCTCATTCTCACGATCGCGACCAGGGGCAGGCTCACGAGCATGGACATACCCACGGTCCGTCCACGCCGCATCCGGCCCAGACGGTGCCGTGGTCCATCCTGCGGATGGCGCTGGCGGCTCGGCTCGGCGCCGCGCTTGCGGTCAGCGCCGGGCTTTGGGCCGCCGTGCTGCTGGCGATGAGGTGAGATGGCGGTACAACTGCAGTTCCGTGACGTCACCCTCGGCTATGACCGGCATCCGGCCGTTCATCACCTGAGCGGGGAGGTCGCGTCCGGCGCGCTGCTGGCGGTCGTCGGCCCGAACGGCGCGGGCAAGTCGACGCTGTTTCGCGGCATCGTCGGCATCCTGAAGCCGCTGGCCGGGTCGATCTTGCGTGGCAAGCGCGACCTCCGCGACATCGCCTATCTGCCGCAGAGCGCCGAGATCGACCGCAGCTTTCCGATTTCAGTGTTCGATTTCACCGGCTCCGGGCTGTGGCGCGCCACCGGTGCGTTCGGCGCATTGGGCCGTTCCGGGCGCGCAAAGACCGTGGCCGCGTTGGCGGCGGTCGGTCTCAACGGGTTCGAAAACCGTCCTATCGGAACGCTGTCGGGCGGACAGATGCAGCGGATGCTGTTCGCGCGGGTGCTGTTGCAGGATGCGGCCGTGATCGTGCTGGACGAACCGTTCAACGCGATCGACGCCAAGACCTCGGCCGATCTGCTCGCTCTGGTGCGACGCTGGCACGAGGAGAAGCGGACGGTGCTCGCGGCGTTGCACGATATGGATCTGGTGCGCGCGAACTTTCCGCAGACGCTGCTGCTCGCGCGCGGCGAGGTGGCGTGGGGAGCGACGACCCAGGTGCTGACATCGGACAATCTCGCCCGCGCCCGGCAGATGTGCGAAGCCTTCGACGACGGCGCCGCGGCCTGCGACGCGCACCTGCCGCCGCGCGCGGCCTGAGGCACTCATGGTCTACGACTGGCTGGTCGCTCCCTTCGCCGATTTCGAATTCATGCGCCGTGCGCTGGCGGCGTCGATTGCGCTGGCGCTCGGCGCCGCCCCGATCGGCGTATTCCTGATGCTGCGGCGGATGAGTCTGGTCGGCGATGCGATGGCGCATGCGATCCTGCCGGGCGCGGCCATCGGCTTCCTGCTGTCGGGCCTCAATCTGTTCGCGATGACGGTCGGCGGGTTGATCGCGGGGTTCGCGGTGGCGATTCTGGCCGGCGTGGTGTCGCGCGTCACCGAATTGAAAGAGGATGCTTCGCTCGCGACCTTCTATCTCGCCTCGCTTGCGCTCGGCGTCACCATCGTGTCGGTCAAGGGCACCAACATCGATCTGCTGCATGTGCTGTTCGGCAATATCCTTGCGATGGACAATCAGACGCTGATCGTGATCGCGATCAACGCCACCGTGACGCTTGTGGTTCTCGCCGTGATCTATCGCCCGCTGGTGATCGAATGCGTCGATCCGCTGTTTCTGCGCACCGTGAGCCGCGCGGGCGCGCCGGCGCATCTGGCGTTTCTCGCGCTCGTCGTCGTCAATCTGGTCAACGGCTTCCACGCGCTGGGCACGCTGCTGGCGGTGGGGCTGATGGTGCTGCCGGCCGCCATCGCGCGGTTCTGGGCGCGCGACATCACCGGCATGATGATGGTCGCCGTCGTCAGCGCGATGTTGTCGGGATACGCGGGACTGGTGCTGTCATTCCACAGCAAGGTGCCCTCGGGGCCTGCGGTCATTCTGGTCGCCACCGCGCTTTATGTGACGTCGGTGCTGTTCGGCAGCGTCGGCGGGATGCTTCGGCAGCTTTTCCCCGCGCCCCATCTCGAAGCCTGATGATGAACGCCATGGTTCGGTTTCGCCGTCTCGTGTTCTTGGCGATCGCGATTGTGCTGGCGGCGCTGGCTCCCGTCCGTGCCCAAAGTCATGATGGTGCCCGCAGCGATCACCGCATCGAGGTTGTCGCAAGCTTCTCCATCCTCGGCGATTTCGCCAAGGAAGTCGCAGGCGCGCGGGCTGATGTCACGACGCTGGTCGGGACCGGCGGCGACGTGCATGTGTATACCCCGACGCCGGCGGACGTCAGGAAAGTCGCGGCCGCGAAACTGGTGATCGTCAACGGCCTCGGCCTCGAAGGCTGGCTGCCGCGGCTGGTGCAGGCGTCCGGCGGCCATGCGGCGGTCGTGGTTGCGTCCCAAGGCGTTGCCTTGCGCGGGTCCGACGGCGGGGATAGCGACGGCGCCCATCACGACGAAGGACCGGGCGATCCCCATGCATGGCAATCGGTCGCCAATGCCAGGATCTACGTCGCCAATATTCGCGACGGCCTGATCATGGCTGATCCGGAGGGCGAGACAGTTTATCGGACCAACGCCGCTGCCTACCTTTCAAAACTGGATGCGCTGGATCGGGAAGTTCGTGAAGCGGTGGCCCGGATTCCGCCCGAGCGGCGCAAGGTGATCTCGACCCATAATGCGTTCGGCTACTTCGAGGCGGCCTATGGCATAGCTTTCATCGCCCCGCAGGGCGTCTCGACCGAGAGCGAGCCGAGCGCGCGCGACATCGCCATGACCGTCACCCAGATCAGAAACGCCAAGATCCCGGCGATCTTTCTGGAAAATCTCAGCGATGAACGGCTGATCCGCCGGATCGCGGCCGAATCCGGGGCGCGGGTCGGGGGGACCTTGTATTCGGACAGCTTGAGCGACGAAAAGGGCGATGCCCCCACTTACATTGCCATGGTCAGGCATAATATAAAGGCACTGACGAGCGCGCTGGCGGAATAATCGAGCGGTGCCTTCCTTGCCGTCCCGATCGGGAAGTCAGGGCTGTTCGCCGCTATCTGTGCGCGCCATTGAACCCCAGCCTCTCCCGCGAGGGAGGGGAGCAGCCGCGAGTTGAATTGATGTCCGATGTAAACGCTTCCGCCTCGACGAAAATCCCCGTGACCGTGCTCACCGGCTATCTCGGCGCAGGCAAGACCACGCTGTTGAACCGTATCCTGTCCGAAAATCACGGCAAGAAATACGCCGTGATCGTCAACGAGTTCGGGGAAGTCGGTATCGACAACGACCTGATCATCGGCGCGGACGAGGAAGTGTTCGAAATGAACAACGGCTGCGTCTGCTGCACGGTGCGCGGCGACCTCGTGCGCATTCTCGAAGGCCTGATGAAGCGCAAGGGCAAGTTCGACGCCATCATCGTGGAGACCACCGGCCTCGCCGATCCGGCGCCGGTGGCGCAGACCTTCTTCGTCGACGAGGACGTGCAGAACAATGCGCGGCTCGACGCCGTCGTGACGGTGGCCGATGCCAAGTGGCTGAGCGAGCGGCTGAAGGATGCGCCGGAGGCCAAGAACCAGATCGCCTTCGCCGACGTCATCGTGCTCAACAAGACCGATCTGGTGTCGAAATCCGAACTGGCCGAGGTCGAAGGGCGGATACGCGCCATCAATCCTTACGCCAAGCTGCATCACACCGAACGCTGCCAGGTGGCGCTGTCGGATGTTCTGGAACGCGGCGCGTTCGACCTCGACCGTATCCTCGAACTCGAGCCGGATTTCCTCGCCAAGGACGATCACGATCATCACCATGATCACGATCATCATCATGACCACCACGATCATGACCACGACCATCATCATGACCATGATCACGAGCACGACCATGGTCTGAAGCACTACCATGACGAAGAGATGCAATCGATGGCGCTGCGTTCGGACAAGCCGCTCGATCAGGACAAGTTCATGCCGTGGCTGCAGGAACTGCTGGCGGCGGAGGGGCAGAAGATCCTGCGCTCGAAGGGCATTCTCGCTTTCGCCGACGATGACGATCGCTACGTTTTTCAGGGCGTTCACATGATGCTGGAGGGCAGCCGCCAGCGCGAGTGGAAACCTGGTGAGAAACGCGAAAGCCGTGTCGTCTTCATTGGTCGCGAATTGCCCGAAGCGCTGATCCGCGAAGGCTTCCAGAACTGCATCGCCGCGTGATGACCATCTCCAGCGCTCCACAGCAGAACTCCATCACCACGATCGGCGAACGCGTGCGTTCCGTCGCCATCGGCACGCCGGTTGCCGCCGTCTATTTCATCGGCGATCGGGCCGCCTTCGTCGGGGACGAGGAGACGATCACGCTGGTTTCCGGCGACGGCGAGAAGGTCGCGGCGGCCGTTCATGGCGGCGCGATCCTGTCGTCGGTTTCGGACGGCAAACGGATCATTACCGGGGGCGATGACGGCAAGGTTGTCGCGCTCGACATGAAGGGCGAAAGTTCGGTCCTTGTGACCGACGCGAAACGCCGCTGGATCGACAATGTTGCGGTTCATCATGACGGCACGATTGCGTGGTCGGTCGGCAAGACCGCGTTCGTGCGCGGGACCAAGGGCGAGGACAAGTCGATCGAAGCGCCATCGAGCGTCGGTGGACTCGCCTTCGCGCCGAAAGGCCTGCGGCTTGCGCTTGCGCACTACAACGGCGTGACCTTGTGGTTACCCAACATGACGGCGCAGCCGGAACGGCTGGAATGGGCCGGCTCGCACCTCGGCGTCATGTTCAGCCCGGACAACAGGTTCATCGTCACCGCCATGCACGAGCCGGCGCTGCACGGCTGGCGGCTGGCCGACGCGCAGCACATGCAGATGACCGGCTACCCGAGCCGCGTCAAATCGCTGTCATGGAGCCCGGGTGGGAAGGCGCTGGCCACATCCGGAGCCGACCGGGTGGTGGTGTGGCCGTTCGCCAGCAAAGATGGCCCAATGGACAAGGAGCCGCTGATGCTGGCGCAATTGCAGGCGCGCGTCACCGCCGTCGCATTCCACCCCATACAGGACTTCCTTGCCGCCGGCTACGAGAACGGCGTTATCCTGATGGTTAAGATCGCCAACGGCGCCAAGGTCGCCGTTCGCCGCGACGGCGACGCACCTGTCGCAGCGCTGGCATGGAACGCCAAGGGCTCGATGCTGGCTTTCGCCCTGCAGAATGGCGACGCGGGATTGGCTGAACTGTAGCCGCGCACCCGCGACGGAATATTTCGATTATCCCGTCGTTGTCGGGCGTCGCGCCCTTGGTTCCGGGAGGAACTTTGCATGCGCCGAGTCGTTGGTTCGCGAAGGAATTTGCGGTGAACCGATGCATGCGAACAAGCGCGCCGACGGCGCCAGGTCACGTAACGCGGGAAAAGGTCTGGCGATCGCGGCACTGATCGTCGCGACAGGCATGGCTGCGCCCGGCGGTTTGCTGATGCAACCCGCGCAAGGGCGGACCGTGATCGCGCAGCAGACACAGACACCGCTGCAAATTTCACCGCCGCAAATTTCTCCCGCCGTGCCCGCGGGCAAGCAGAATGGGCCCGCGGACGCCAAGCCGGGCGGCACCCGTCCCACCACGCCAGCACCGGAGCCCGCACAGCCCGATGCCGATGCACGGAAGGCTGGCGCTCAACCCGCGCTTCCAGCTGCGCCGGCGGAGAAGACCGCGCCGCCGATCAAGGAAAAGTAGGCGGCGTTATTTCAGTCGTTCCCGCGCACGTCGAAACATAAGCGGGATTCGGAATCTACGACCCGTCATCCTGGAGCGATACGCCAGCATCGAACCCGGACTCCGATCATCCATAATCTCGCAATTTCTGGTTTCCGGGCCTGCGGGCGTGCGCCCCGCATCCGGAAATGACGATCATTGAATCACCGCACCAGCACGTTCCTGAACTGCCACGGATCCGAGCTATCGATGTCTTCGGGAAAAAGTCCGGGGCGGTCGGTGAGCGGCGTCCAGTCGGTGTAGAAGCCTTTCACCGGACCGAGATAAGGCCGCTGGATTTCGAGGCAGCGGCGGAAGTCCATCTCGTCCGCCTCCACGATGCCGGACTCCGGGTTTTCCAGCGCCCAGACCATGCCCGCGAGCACCGCGGATGAGACCTGCAGGCCGGTCGCGTTCTGATAGGGCGCGACGCGGCGGGCTTCCTCGATCGAGAGCTGCGAGCCGTACCAGTAGGCGTTCTTGCCGTGGCCATAGACCAGCACGCCAAGCTCGTCGATGCCGTCGACGATTTCGGTCTCGTCCAGAATGTGCCACTTCGGCTGCATCCTGCCTTCCGCGCCGAACATCTCGTGCAGCGACAGCACGGCGTCGTTCGCGGGATGGTAGGCGTAGTGGCAGGTCGGGCGATAGATCACGTTCTGGCCGTCGCGCACGGTGAAATAGTCGGCGATCGAAATCGACTCGTTGTGCGTGACCAGAAACCCGTATTGCGGCCCCGGTGTCGGGCACCATGAGCGGACGCGCGTATTGCCGCCGGGTTGCAGCAGATAGATCGCGGCCTGACATCCCGTGTCGTGCTTGCAGGCGTTGTTCGGCATCCACGTCTCGTGCGTGCCCCAGCCGAGTTCAGCCGGCTGCAGGCCCTCGGAGACGAACCCTTCGACCGACCAGGTGTTGACGAACACGTTCATCGGCTTCGGCGTCCTGGCGCGCTGGGTATCGCGCTCGGCGATGTGGATGCCCTTGACGCCGAGCTTGTGGGCGAGCTGGCCCCAGCCTTCGCGGCTCTTCGGTTCGTTGAACTCCGTCCCGGTGTCGCGCGCGATGTCGAGCATCGCCTGCTTGACGAACCACGACACCATGCCGGGGTTGGCGCCGCATGTGGAGACCGCGGTGGTGCCGCCCTCGCTCCTGCGCTTGGCGGCGAGCAGCGTTTCACGCAGCGCGTAGTTGGAGCGCTTTTCCGGGCCGGCGCTCTTGTCGAAATAGAATCCGAGCCACGGCTCGACCACGGTGTCGATGTAGAGTGATCCGATCTCGCGGCACATGGTCATGAGATCGACGGAGCCGGTGTCCACGGACAGATTGACGCAGAAGCCCTGTCCGCCGCCTTGCGTCAGCAGCGGGACAAGGACGTCGTGATAGTTGTCGCGCGTGATGGCCTGCCTGATGAATTTGACGCCGTGCTTTTTCGCCAGCGTGTCGTCCGCATGCGGATCGATGATGACGAAGCGGGATTTGTCGAATTCGAAATGCTTCTCGATCAGCGGCAGGGTGCCTTTGCCGATCGAACCGAAACCGATCATGACGATCGGGCCGGTGATGCGTGCATGCACGGACGAAGCATTAGACGGCATCATATGTCTCCGGATTGTCGGGG
>JBIQHO010000078.1:0-12353 GCA_044508545.1 Bradyrhizobiaceae bacterium
GTCGGCGTGGCGAAGAAAGAGACCATCGCGCATCACGAGGCTGGGCACGCCGTGATCGCGCGCGTGCTGGACATCCCGGTAAGCTACGCGACCCTCGATGAACTCGACGGCACCAGCGCCGTGGTGACGAGGTCAAGGGCGACACACCTCGCCTTCGACGACCTTGTGGCGCCGGAGAAGTACGCCATTGTGGCGCTGGCCGGCCCGCAAGCCCAGCATCACTATCGTCCCATGTCCCTGGCGGCCCAGAATCGCGCGTGCGACGGTAGCTGGCGCGTGGATCGCGCCAACGCGACCAGCCTTCTGGCGATGCTGATTTTGCGGCAGCACGGCAAGCCTGCGATGCCGGGCAGCTATGTCGAGTTGGACGGCCCCGAGACAGAGGAGTTCGGCCGCCTATTCATCCGTACGACCCAAAAGACTGCCGATCTGGTCCAGGAAAACTGGCCTGCGATCCAGCGCGTCGCTGCGGCCCTGCTGAGCCGTGCCGCGCTCACCGAAGAGGATATCGACGCCCTAATCGCGGCGCACGACATCTAGGTGCTATTTGCATTCCATCTACCTCAATCCCAGCGGCGAGCGACGATAGCCGCTATCCCGGGCCTCGTTCCTGCATACGAAGCTGCCGGTATATCCCGAAGCATAGCGCCTCTGACCTTTCAAGTAGTAGCGCTCTCGTTTGAAATCGAGCCAAACGATCGTATCCGCGGGACAGTGGCGCTGCGCCTGGGATTCATAGCGGAATGGCGTAAGAACCTGCGCAGCCGCGCTATGGGGCTCCCGTGAAACGAGGGCCAAAAACGTAACAAAAGAGCCGTAGAAATTTACGCGCATGTAGCGCCTTATTTCCTTTTTGCTTTCATTCGAATGAACTGTAACACTTTTTTCACTAAAACTGCGCATATGCCGCGCTTTGGTCATGCACGATACAGCGCGACATCATACCGGCCCACGCGATCCAGGTGGAAGATGGTCACGGCGAATACGATAAATATGGCAGAGCGCCAATAAACCATGCCAAACGACCGCTGTTTGTGACACCGTCACCGCGACAATCACCTCCGTCAAATTCTCTGGAGGCCGTTAAGGACTGCGCTTCCGATTAATGCGACATTTTTGAGCATGATGCAGGCAAAGGCGACCAGGTGGTCAGCCAGCGTCTGGGCGCATCGGTCGTAGTCTTTGACGAGGCGTCGAGATCGCGGTCGCGCAGCCATGAAAAACCGCCGGCCCGTTAGAGCCGACGGTGCGTTCAAATGACAAGCTCAGTTCTTGCCCTGGTCCTGGGTGCCCTCGGGGTGCTCGCCTTCCTTCTTCGGGATCTTCACGCCGGGCTGCTGGTTGGGCTGCACGCCAGCCTTCATGTCCGACTTCAGCGGGGCTTTCGAGCTGTGGTCTACCTTCTCGTTCGGATTCGACATGGAACTGTCCTCTCTTGCTTGCAGTTGCCCCGGCTAATGCGCCTGCAGAGGCAAAGTTCGGTCGCGGAAAATAAAACCAACCACGGGATGTCGCGCAGGGAGACAAGCGTGAAATCGGTGTGATTGAGGAACCGCTGTTCCGTCGGAACGCATCCAGGGCGCGCTAGTTGTCCATCAGACACTGTCGATAAAGGAGATGAGTATGGGTAGCGAGACGAACTTCCCCCCGGCAGGCGAGCCGAAGGGCGACCCCAAGAAGACGACCGGCAAGAGCATGGAACAGCTCACCGAGGAGAAGCGGAAAGAGATGGACGAGAAGATCAAGAAGGGCGGCGACGAGAACATCAAGTATGCGCCCCCTGGCAGGAGCGACATCATTCCGTAGAGGTTAGGACAGTAAGTGTCGCGAAAGCCGTTGGCGCCCTAAAAGGCGGCGGCTTTCGCCTCGGCCACCGCCCCCATTATCGCAGCAAGCAGCTGGTTTGCGCGTAAGTCTTTATCGCCGATAAGCATACAACGCCACCAAATGCCCTGTCGCACGCGTCGGTGCGCTAGGCCGCGAAAGCCCGACCCCGGCCAAGGAGGTCGTGTCATAATCACATCGCGCGGGCGCGGGACATTTCACCGATCACCGAGCGCGTGCCGAAGTGCGTCGAGATCGATCCACTGGCCGATATCCTTCAATTCAACTGGCAGCCGCCTGCGCCAATTGGGATGCTCGTTCAGCGTGCCCGGAATGTTCGGCTGATCCTTCAACCCGATCAGGTCATCCAGAGCAATCGCGAGTATGCGCGAGGGGGTGCGCGCGAGAAATTCAATGGCCCCGAAAAAGCTCTTCGATGCGATATATTCCTCGCCGAGCTTCCATTCGAACGCGCGACGTGCATGCGTCCGCATCTCGTCGGTCTCGCCGGGATCGAGGCCAAGGCCTCGCTTGACCTTGAGATCGGAATGTGATTGCCAGCCTGCGAATGAGGCAAGGTCATGCGTGCTGAAGGTTACAAGCGCGTTTACGGCATAATCAGACGACCCGAAAAACGCGCCGTCATGGCCCCGCTCGAATATCATCACCTTGTATGACCAGACGCCCCATGTCGCGAGGATGTCGCGAAAGCCGTCCGGTACCGTTCCCAGGTCTTCGCCGATCGTGATGCAGCACTGATCGACGCTCTCCTGCGCAATGACCGCGAGCAGCGCCTCCAGTGGCATTTCAACATAGACGCCGTCCCGCGGCGACGTTCCCGACGGTATCAGATAAAGCCGGTTAAGACCGAGGACATGATCCAGCCGTATCGCTCCGGCGTAGCGCATCGACGCGCGCAGCATCTCGCGAAACGGTGCGAAGCCGCTCGCCTGAAGTCCGGCGGCATTGAATCCTGCCAGTCCCCAGTCCTGCCCGGCCGTATTGAGTTGATCTGGCGGCGCGCCGACTGAAAGCGCGCGCGAAATGGCAACCTGCTCGCTCCAGGCATCGAACCCGCCGGCCTGCACGCCGACAGCGATATCGAGATAAAGTCCGACCGCCATTCCGCGTTTGGCGGCGAGATCTGCGCATGACTGCAACTGGGCGGCCGCGCACCATTGCACGAACTCCACGAATTCGAGCGCGGTACGCTGTGGACCATTTCGAAAGGCCTGAATTCTGGCATCGTCAGGCCGCCGCCACTCCTCCGGCCATTGCCACCACGGCAGCAGCTCGAATTGCCGTCGCAGCACCTCGAAACACGCAAAACGCCGCAGCAATTCGCCGCGCTCCCGCCTGAACGACTCGAACGCAACGAGATCGGCCGCATGGGCAGTATTGACCGTATCTATAGTCTGGAAGATCTCGAACGCGTGCCGAAGCGCTGCCAGCTTCAATTCCGCAACAGCCGCGTAGTCGATCAGGTCGCCGGAGCGGGCGCGGTCGAGCTGTTCGCGATGCCGCGTCAGCCACGCTTCCGAAAAACCCGGCAACCGTTCGGGATCGACGTAAAGCGGATTGAGAAACAGCCGGCTGTTTGGCGCATAGGGACTGCATTCGAGCGGCCGGTCATCGAACAGCGCATGAAGCGGGTTGAGTCCGATCCCCGCGCAGCCCCAACCCGCGGTCAGTTCGATCAGCGTGGCGAGATCCGTGAAATCGCCGATTCCCCAATTGCGCGACGACGCCAACCCGTAGAGTTGAACCGAAAGAACCCAGGCTCTGTCGAACGCCGATCCCTGATAAGCCCTCGCCGGCGTCACCAGCACTGGAATCGAATCGATCTTATGTCCGTGCTCTCTCTCGATCTCCAACCAGTATGTTCCGATAGGAATCGCAGGCGGCAAATCGATCGTGTTGCCAGCCACACGCCCTCGCGCGAGGATCTGGTTGGATTCAACGAGCCGCCAGCCAAGACCGTCCGCTTCGGCACCCACCGGCACCTGACGACTGTCGGCATCGGCGACAATAACGACGGGTCGTTTCAGGAACGGATGCCGCGAAGGAGGAGGAAGGCCGTCAACCACGGCGCGCAGCCGTTCGCCGCTCACCACATGACGGTGGCCCTGCCCGTCGACAAATTCCAGATCGACGCCATACTCGCGCGCTTTTGAATAAACATCCATTCCCCAGCCCCGAGCCGAAGGTACGACAATCCGAGATTTCGACTGCCCGTGATTTCGTCGGAATGACGTCACGGAAAGAGTTAACACCACGGCGGGATCGCGGTTCCACCGGGAACTTTGCGACGCCGCACGAGTTAGCGCCCGGGTTCTTCATTCACAAGCAGATCGGCAGCGCGTGATGTTCGTATCAACGCAAAAGAACATGCCGTTACGGGTCGACGAACGCGGTGCAGCCGCAGGCAGTTTCCACATCGAGGATGTATATCCCTGCGTGGACGGCGGACGATTTCCGGTCAAGCGCGTTGCAGGCGACGTCGTTGACGTCTGGGCAGATATTTTCAGAAGCGGTCACGATATCATTGCCGCGCAGTTGATCTGGCGGCGAGAGGCGGATCGGGATTGGCGGAAATCGCCAATGACGCTGCACGACAACGATCGCTGGTTCGGTAGCTTCGCGCCTTGCGATCCTGGCCGGTATGTCTATGCCATCGAGGCCTGGACCGATGAGTTCGCCACATGGAGGCATGGCTTCGAACTGAAGCAGCAGGCCGGCCAGGACGTCTCCCTCGATGCGCTGGAGGGAGCCACGCTTCTGACGCGGGCGCAGCACGGCGGCGAGGAAGCCACCACGGTCATCGTCCGCCAATGCGAGGACTATCTGAAAAGCGGCGATCCCGCGTGCCTGCTTGTGCCGGAACTGTCAAGCGCCATGGCCGAGAGCCTCGAACGCGGCGATCTCACGCGGTCCCAGCTTTACCCGCTGACGATCGACCGCAACCTGGCCGTGGCGGGAGCGTGGTACGAGATGGTGCCCCGCAGCCAGAGCCCCGTGCCCGGCCAGCACGGCACCTTCCGCGACTGCATCGCGCGCCTGCCCGATATCGCCGCAATGGGGTTCGACGTTCTCTACTTTACGCCGATCCATCCGATCGGCAGAACCAATCGCAAGGGCCGTAACAATGCGCTGACTGCCGCCGAAAATGACCCCGGCAGTCCCTACGCCATCGGCGGACACGAGGGCGGGCATGACGCAATCCACCCCGAACTCGGCACCTTCGACGACTTCCGTGATCTGATCGCTGCCTGCAAGACTCGTGAAATGGAGGTCGCGCTCGACATCGCGGTGCAGTGTTCGCCCGATCATCCCTGGCTGACGCAGCACCCCGATTGGTTCAAGCGGCGTCCCGACGGCACGATGCGCTATGCGGAAAATCCTCCGAAGAAATACGAAGACATCGTCAATCCTGATTTCGGTTGCGACGATGCCGGCTCGCTGTGGAACGCGCTCCGCGATGTTATCCTGTTCTGGGTGAACCAGGGCGTGCGCATCTTCCGGATCGACAATCCGCACACCAAGCCGTTCAATTTCTGGGAATGGCTGATCCGCGAGGTCCAGACGAAAGACCCGGGCGTCATCTTCCTCGCCGAGGCGTTCACGCGACCGAAGGTCATGAAAGGCCTGGCGAAGCTCGGCTTCACTCAGTCCTATACCTACTTCACCTGGCGTACGCGGAAGTGGGAGATCGAATCCTACCTCACCGAACTGACAGGATATCCTGAACGCGACTACTACCGACCGAATTTTTTCGTCAACACGCCGGACATCCTGCCCTACCACCTGCAAAGCGGCGAAGCGTGGATGTTCAAGTCGCGCGTGGCGCTGGCGGCGATGCTGTCGAGCAACTACGGAATCTACAATGGTTTCGAGCTTCTGGAGCACGAACCCATTCCGGGTCGCGAGGAATATCTCAACTCGGAGAAGTACGAAATCAAGACCCGCGACTGGAATGCACCGGGCAACATCAAGCCTTACATCGCCGCGCTCAATCGCGCGCGTCGCGAAAATCCGGCGCTTTTGCAAACCCGCAATCTGAGATTTCTTCCGGTCGATAACGACCAGATTATCGCCTTCGTCAAGCAAACAACCGACGCCAGCAACACCATCGTCGGCGCCATCGCGCTGTCGCGTGATTCTTCCGAATTCTGGCTGCCGCTCGATTCCATCCGTATCCGGGTCGCCGGCGACGACCTGACCCCTCCTGTCGCATTGGAGAACATCATTACCGAAGAGCGTCACGCCATCGAGTGGGGCGGTGTGCGCTTGAGGATCGATCCGCTTCGCGATCCCGCGCTTTTATTTCGTTGTCTGGCGTGAGGCGCGTCATGAACGACATGACTCAAATCCGTGCCGACAGATACGTCCAGACCGACGATCTCTGGTACAAGGACACCATCATCTATCAGCTTCACGTCAAGGCCTTCGCCGACAGCAACAACGACGGCATCGGCGACTTCGTCGGCTTGACGGGCAAACTCGATTATCTTCAGGAATTGGGCGTCACCACGCTTTGGCTTCTGCCGTTCTATCCGTCTCCGGGGCACGACGATGGATATGACATCGCCGACTACGGTTCGGTCAATCCGGATTTCGGCACGATGAAGGATTTTCGCCGCTTCATCTCCGAAGCGAAGCGTCGTGGACTTCGCGTGATTACCGAACTCGTCATCAACCACACCTCCGATCAGCACAGGTGGTTCAAGCGGGCGCAGCGCAGTCCGCCGGGATCGAGCGCGCGAAACTGGTACGTCTGGAGCGATACCGACAAGAAGTACCAGGGCACGCGGATCATTTTCACCGACACGGAGAAATCGAACTGGGCGTGGGATGCCGAGGCGAACGCCTATTACTGGCACCGGTTCTTCACGCACCAGCCCGATCTCAATTTCGACAACCCGCGCGTGGTCAGGGCCGTCGTTCAGGTCATGAAGCGATGGCTCGACGCGGGCGTCGATGGATTCCGGCTGGATGCCATCCCGTATCTGTGTGAGCGCGACGGAACCAACAACGAGAACCTTCCCGAAACGCATGCAGTGATCAAGCACATTCGCGCCGAGCTCGACTCCTACGCCAAGGGCAAGGTGCTTCTCGCCGAAGCCAATCAATGGCCGGAGGACGTCCAGTCCTATTTCGGCGACGGCGACGAATGCCACATGGCCTATCACTTCCCGCTGATGCCGCGCATCTACATGGCCATCGCGCAGGAGGACCGCTTTCCGATCACCGACATCCTGCGGCAGACACCCGATATTCCCGCAAATTGCCAATGGGCAATGTTCCTGCGCAACCATGACGAGCTGACGCTCGAAATGGTCACGGACATCGAGCGTGACTATCTCTGGTCGACCTATGCCGCCGATCCCCGCGCTCGCATCAATCTCGGCATTCGCCGCCGCCTCGCGCCCCTGATGGACAATGACCGGCGCAAGATCGAGCTGATGAATTCGTTGCTGATGTCGTTTCCCGGCACGCCGATCATCTATTACGGCGACGAAATCGGCATGGGCGACAATATCTATCTCGGCGATCGCAACGGCGTCCGCACCCCGATGCAGTGGACGCCGGACCGCAACGGAGGATTTTCCCGTTGCGATCCTGCGCGCCTTTATGCGCCCCCGGTCATGGACGCGGTCTACGGCTACGAGTCTGTCAATGTCGAGGCTCAGTCGCGAAGCCTGCCATCGCTGTTGAACTGGATGAAGAAGCTGATTTCGGTTCGCAAATCCAGCTACGCTTTCGGCCGCGGCACAATGTCCTTCGTGCGTTCCTCGAATCGCAGTGTGCTCGCTTACGTGCGGCAGCATAGGGACGAGGTTTTGCTCTGCGTCGCCAATCTGTCCCGATCGGCACAAGCCTCCGAACTCGATCTGTCAAACTGGAAGGGCCGCTCGCCCGTCGAAATGCTGGGACGAACGACATTTCCCGATATCGGCGAGCTGGCCTATCTGATCACGCTTGCTCCGTATGGATTCTACTGGTTCCAACTGACTGAAAAGCCGCCTTCGCCGAACGTCGCTACGGTGATCGTGCCGGATTACGAGACACTCGTGGTTCCGCTGGGCTCGACCTGGATGTCGCTGGCGCGGACCCGCTCGATCTTCGAGCGCGACGTTCTGCCCTCCCATCTCGCCCGCGCTCGCTGGTTCCCGGAGCGATCGGCCACCGCTATCACCGCGCGCGTTCCGGCGGCGATACCGCTTTTGAAAGATCAGATTTCCCGGCCATGGCTGATGATCTTCGACGTTACCCATCGCGGCCAGTCGGGACGATACGCGATGCCGATCCGGATCCGATGGGACCGGCTCGATCGTCGCAATTTCGATCCCAGAAACATCGCCGCGGTGCGACAGGGATCGCGCGAAGGAACGCTGATCGATACCGCTCATGAGAGCGACTTGATCGCTGGCATTATCGAGAGCCTGCGCCAGCGGGCAAGCTTCGAGGAAGGCGAATTGCTGCTTTCCTACAGGCCCACGGAACGGCTCGCCTCGATTGCGGAGGAGCCGATCTCCAATGTGCGCGCGGTGCAGACCGAACAGTCGAACAGCACCGCACTGGTGGATAACAAGTTTGTCGTCAAGATCTACCGCAAGCTCGAAAACGGCATCAACCCGGAAGTGGAAGTGGGCCGCTTCCTGACCGACGTCGCCGGGTTCGCCAATACGCCTGCCCTGCTCGGCAGCGTGGAATTGACGGGTCCCGATGTTCAGGCTGCCGTCGCCATCGTTCATGCCTTTGTCGGCAACCAGGGCGACGCATGGACCGTCAGCAGCGCCGCACTGGATCGCTTTATCGACGAGCAGCGGCTGGTCGGGGCGAACGATTCGGCTCCGGCGCTGGAGGAGAAGGCGGCATACCAGCGCTATATGATGCAAACCGGCAAACGGGTCGCCGAAATGCACGTCGCGCTGGCCGGCCACGACGACATCGCGGACTTCCGGCCTGAACCCCTGACTGCTTCCGGCGTCGCGCAACTTGTCGATCGGCTGTTGGTGCGCGCCGAGAAAACGTTCAACCGCCTCGCCCAGGCCAAACTTTCGGGATCGGATCAACGTCTCGCCGAGCAACTCCTGAACTTTCGTCGGTCGCTGCATGATCGGCTCACGGAATTGCTGCCGCCTTCGATTCAGATGTACACCATCCGGCACCATGGCGATTTTCATCTCGGGCAGATTCTCGTCGTCCGCGATGATATCTTCATCATCGACTTCGAAGGCGAGCCCCGCCGAGCTCTCTCCGAACGGCGAATGAAGGCCCCGGCAGCCCGCGACGTCGCCGGCCTGATCCGGTCCATCGACTATTCTGTGACGTCGGCGCAAGAGCGCGCCCTCAAGACTGGAACGGACGATGACGGCCGGCTGGCCGCCGCTTTGTCGGCATGGCGCGACGAGGCCACGCAAACCTTCCTGACGGCCTACCGCGAAGCGATGTCCGATCTCCGGCTATGGCCGCAGGATGGGGACCAAGCCGACAGTACGCTGCGGTTTTTCCTGCTCGAGAAGGCCTTCTATGAAATCGACTATGAACTGGCGCATCGTCCTGACTGGCTTCGGGTTGCCTTGAGCGGCGCGCTGCGCGTGCTGCGTCCATAGGAAGCGAGATCGCGCATGACCGAACTGTCTTCCGAAGCCCGCGCCATCGTCGAAGGGCGGCATTCCGATCCCTTCCACTATCTCGGCTGTCATCGCGAGAATGACCGCAGGGTGGTTCGCGCCTATCTGCCCGAGGCCTCCGAGGTGCGCGTCGTCGACGAGCGCGGCGAAGAGAAGGCGCTGACGCGCATTCATGACGCCGGGCTTTTCCTGGGTGACCTGCCGAACGGCGCCGAGCGCTACCGCTTCCGCGCTCGCTATGGCGCCGACACGGTCGAACTCGAGGACCCTTACCGCTTTTTGCCGATCCTCAGCGATTTTGATCTCTATCTGCTTGGCGAAGGCACGCATCAGCGGCTCTATGACAAACTCGGCGCCCATCCGATGACAATGGATGGCGTCGACGGCACGGGATTCGTCGTGCTTGCGCCCAACGCGCGGGCCGTCGCCGTCGTCGGAGATTTCAATTGCTGGGACCGGCGCCGGCATCCGATGCGCGTGCGAGCCAGCGGATTCTGGGAATTGTTTATTCCGGGTGCGCGGACAGGCGACCGCTACAAATTCGCGATCACCGACCAGAGCGGTGGCCTGCTGCCGTTGAAATCCGATCCGATGGCTTTTGCCGCAGAAGTGCGACCGAACACCGCCTCGATCGTATTCGACGAGACCGCGCTTCCCCGCCCCACGCCGGCCGCCGCCACGATCAATGCGCGCGACATGCCGATCTCGATCTACGAGGTTCATCTCGGATCGTGGCGGCGTGGCGACGGCAACCGCTGGCTGTCGTACCGCGAACTCGCGGAGACGCTGCCGCCCTATGCCAGCGACCTCGGCTTTACGCATGTCGAATTGATGCCGGTGAACGAGCATCCGTTCGACGGCTCGTGGGGCTACCAGCCCACCGGCCTTTATGCGCCGACCAGCCGTTTCGGTCCGCCCGAGGATTTCGCGCATCTGGTCGATGCCTGCCATCGCGCAGGACTTGGGGTTTTGCTGGACTGGGTGCCCGGCCACTTTCCCGACGATCCCCACGGGCTCGGCCTTTTCGATGGCACGTCGCTTTACGAACACGCCAATCCGTTGCAGGGCCGCCACCTCGACTGGGACACCCTGATCTACAACTACGGCCGCACCGAAGTTGTCAATTTCCTCGTCGCCAACGCCTTGTTCTGGCTCGATCGCTACGGTGTGGACGGCCTTCGCGTCGATGCCGTCGCGTCCATGCTCTATCTCGATTACAGCCGTCCGGAAGGCGGATGGATTCCCAACAAGCACGGCGGCCGAGAAAATCTCGAAGCCATCGAATTTCTGCGCCGGTTCAATCGAGAGGTATTCGGACAATTCCACCACGCCACAACGGTGGCCGAGGAGTCGACGGCATGGCCGCAAGTCTCGCGCCCGACCGAGTTCGGCGGCCTCGGCTTCGGCTACAAATGGAACATGGGCTGGATGCACGACACGCTAAATTACATCGCCAAGGACCCGATCTATCGCAAACACCATCACGACCAGATCCTGTTCGGGCTGCATTATGCGTTCTCGGAAAACTTCATCCTGCCGCTGTCCCATGACGAAGTGGTTCATGGCAAACGCTCGATCCTGGGCCGAATGCCGGGCGATGACTGGCAGCGTTTTGCAAACTTGCGCGCCTACTACGCGTTTATGTTCGGCCATCCCGGCAAGAAGTTGATGTTCATGGGCGCGGAGTTTGGCCAGGAACGCGAGTGGAACCACGATCACGCACTCGACTGGCATCTTCTCGATCAGGCGCGGCACCGGGGAATACAGAATCTCGTTCGCGATCTCAACGCGCTCTATCGCGGTCTGCCGGCGCTGCACGAACTGGATTGCGATCCGGGCGGGTTCGAATGGATCGTCGCCAACGATGCTGATCGCAGCGTCTTCGCATGGATGCGCAAGGGCGACAACGGACGGTCGCGCTGTCTCGTGGTCGCCAATTTCACGCCCACGGTCCATCGCGGATACCGCGTGCGCGTGCCGTTCGCGGGCAAGTGGCGCGAAACGCTCAATACCGATTCCGCGCATTACGGCGGAAGCGACCTCGGCAACGACGGTATGGTTGAGACAATGGACGGTGTCGTCCCCGTACTCAGCCTGACGCTCCCGCCGCTCGCGGTGATCTTTCTGGTGCCGGAACCTGCATGATGAAAATCTCGGAAGGCACCCACGTCAGCCTCGGTTCGAACTGGGATGGGCGCGGCACGAACTTCGCGCTTTTTTCAGCACATGCGGAAAAAGTCGAACTTTGCCTGTTTGACAGCCAGGGACGGCGGGAGATCGAGCGCATAGCCCTGCCCGAGCACAATGAGGATGTCTGGCATGGCTACCTGAGCGACGTCGCGCCCGGTCAACTCTACGGCTATCGCGTATACGGACCCTACGATCCCCAGCACGGGCACCGCTTCAATCCGCACAAGCTGCTGCTCGATCCTTACGCGAAGAAGGTCAGCGGACGGCTCGTCTGGAGCGATGCGCATTTCGCCTACCGCACCGGCAGCCCGCGCGAGGACCTGTCCTTCGACCGGCGCGACAATGCGCGCGCGATGCCGAAAGCCACCGTCACCGACGAGACGTTCAACTGGGGCCGGCGCGAGCCGCGGCCCAGCATCCCCTGGGAAGACACGATTATCTATGAAGCTCACGTCAAGGGCCTGACCAGGACGCGTCCGGATATATCTCCCGATTTGCGCGGCAGCTACCGCGCGCTCGCAGCCCCCGCGATGATCGATCATCTGCGTCGGCTTGGTGTCACGACGATCGAACTGCTGCCGATTCACGGCTTCGTCGACGATCGGCACCTCGTCGAGCGTAAGCTGAGCAATTATTGGGGATACAATTCCATCTCGTTCCTCGCGCCAGAACAGCGTTTCGCCAAGAACGATGCGCTCAACG
>JBIQHO010000079.1:0-12335 GCA_044508545.1 Bradyrhizobiaceae bacterium
GCTTGCGTTTGCCTCGCTGGTGACGTGGACGATCTGGCTGGCGCGGGGGGTGGACCTTGCGGCGACGCGGCGGCGGGCGCAGAGCTGCGTGCGCAAGCTCGCGCGCGCCGACAGCCTGGAGGCGGCGCGCGCCGAGATCGCTGAGGGGTGGACCGGCAAGGGCCCGGTGGCGGATCTGATGGCGGCGGCGGAGCACGAGCTGCGGCGCTCGAACGACCTGTCGGCGGAGGGCATCAAGGAGCGCCTCGCCATCGCGCTGTCGCGGATCGAGGCGAAAGCCGGCCGCGACATCGCCCGCGGCACCGGACTTCTGGCGACCATCGGCGCGACCGCGCCCTTCGTCGGCCTGTTCGGCACGGTGTGGGGTATCATGAACTCGTTCATCGGCATCAGCCAAAGCAAGACGACGAACCTTGCTGTCGTGGCGCCGGGCATTGCCGAGGCGCTGCTGGCGACCGCGCTCGGGCTTGTGGCGGCGATCCCGGCGGTCATCATCTACAACGTGTTCGCCCGCGCGCTGTTGAGCTACCGGGCGCTGCTGTCGGATGCCTCCGGCGAGATCATCCAGCACGTCTCGCGCGATCTGGAGCGGCAGGAGCGGGGACTGGTCTCCTCCCTGGTGCCGCTGGCGCGCGGCCGTTCTGCTGCGGAGTGACGCGCCATGGCGGTATCACTCAAGGACCCGCAGAGCGGCGGCATCGACGAACTGAGCGAGATCAACGTCACGCCGTTCATCGACGTGATGCTGGTGCTGCTCATCATCTTCATGGTGGCGGCGCCTTTGTCGACCGTGGATGTCGCGGTCGAACTGCCGGTCTCGAACGCGCAGCCGCAGCCGCGGCCCGAGAAGCCGGTGTTCCTCACCGTGAAGCAGGATCTGACGCTGGCGCTCGGCAACGAGGACGTGCCGCGCACCGCATTGCAGGCGACGCTCGATCAGCAGACGGGCAATGACCGCGAGCAGCGCGTTTTCCTGCGCGCCGACGGCGTCGTCGCCTATCGCGAGCTGATGAACGTGATGAACCTGCTGCGGCAGGCCGGCTATCTCAAGATCGCGCTGGTCGGGCTCGAAGATACCGGGCAGGCGCAAGCGGTCAGCACCGGCGCGCCGGCGGCGCAGCCATGAGGATTGACTGGCGCGATCCGGACGGGCGGGCGGACGGCGCGCTCACCACGGCATCGGTGCTGCGCTGGAGCGCGGCCGGGCTCGCCGTGGTGGCGCTGCACGCCGGCGGCATCTGGCTGGCGCTGCACTGGCCGGCCGCCGCCGAGCCGCCCGGCGATCCGCCGGCCGCGATCATGATGGAGCTGGCCCCGCTTGCGGTTGCGCCCGAGGTGCCGCAGCAGGACATCGCGCCGGGACCGCAGATGGAGGAGGCCGAGGAACAGGTCGAGCCGGAGAAGCCGGTCGAGGAGAAGATCGAGCCCGAGCCCGACATCCAGCCGGTGGAGACCGAGATCAAGCCGCCGGAATTGCCGAAGATCGAGAAGGCAGAGGTGGTGCTGCCGTCGAAGGTCGAGCCAAAGCCGAAACCCAAGCCGAAAAAGAAGAAGCAGAAGAAAGCGCCGCGCACCACCGCTCCGCCGAGTTCGCAGGCGCAACAGGCCGATCGCGCCGCAGCGCCGGCTGAAGGCATGGCCTCGTCGATGTCGCCGGCTTCATGGAAGGGTGCGCTGATGGCGCATCTCAACCGCCACAAGCGCTTTCCGTCAGGCGCGGCCGGCACCGGCGTCGCCACCGTCGCCTTCACCATCGACCGCTCGGGGCGCGTGCTCTCGGCGCGCCTGGTGCGCTCGGCCGGTGATGCCGCGCTCGACGCCGAGGCTGCGTCCTTGCCGCGCCGCGCCAGCCCCGTTCCCGCGCCGCCCCCCAACATCGGCGGCGGCTCGATCACGCTCGCCGTTCCCATCAGGTTCACACGATGATCCGTTTCAAACACTCACGCTCATTGTTCACATCCGTCGCCGCGCTCACAGCGATCGCCGCGACCGTCGCCCTCGCACAGCAGCAACTCCCGTCGGCGCCGCGCGCGACGCCAAAGCCGGCCGCTCAGCAGCCGTCCGGCGCTGCCGCGACGCTGCCGAACGGCGCATCCTCGATCAACGAGACCTATGGCGACTGGACCGTCGATTGCCGCATCGTCGATCGGCAGAAGCAGTGCGCGCTGTCGCAGGCGCAGGGCAACAAGGATACCGGCCAGCGCCTGTTTGCGATCGAACTGCACCCTCCAAAGGACGGCAAGATCGAGGGCACCGTGCTGATGCCGTTCGGGCTCAATCTCGACGCGGGCGCGATCCTCAAGCTGGACGACAAGGATCTCGGCAAGGGCCTGCGATTCTCGACCTGCGTGCCGCAGGGCTGCCTGTTGCCGGTGAGCTTCCCGACCGTTGCGACCGATGCCATGCGCAAGGGAACGAAGCTCGTCATTGCATCGCTCAATCTCTCAAGCGGCGAGGCCGTCACCTTCAACGTCTCGCTGAATGGCTTCGGTGCCGCGCTCACCCGGACAACAGAACTCGCGAAATAGACACTGGCTTAACGATCGTGCGAGGACGTGCTCATGCTGATGCTGGTCAAGGATTCACCGGTTCAGGAAATTCTGCCGCTACCCAAACGCCGCTCAACGCGGCCATCTCGCCGGAGCGATTACAACCGGCGGCGGTTCCTCGCCTGGCTGCGCGACGAGGTGGCGATCCTGCGCGCCGTCGGTCTTGATCATGGCCAGATCGCCCGGATTCTCGATATCGAGGAGCATGACGTGCGGGTATTCTGCCCAAAGCCGGGAGAGCAAATCCCGCGCCGCAAACTTCCGCGACGCGCGGTCGAGGCGCTGCTTCATGGCCGCCACGCCTCACTCGGCGGCCGGACCGTCGCGAGGCGCAGCCAACGCCTCGTCGAGATCGTCTCGGCCTATACCTGGGAAGAACTCATGGCCGAACCCGGCGTCGGCACCGTAACGGCTAGCGAAATCCGGCTTTGGCTCGAGGAGCGCGGCGCGTCACTCCGGCCATCGGAGTAGCGGAGACCGCGATGGGGGTGAAGGTGCCTCATGTCATGCAGCGGCCGGCACGACCATCCAAGCTTCGAAGCGGCACTTGAAGGCTTCGTGGCTCGCCAACTCTCTGCGTCGGCGAGCCACGGAACGTTTCCTAGAGCGTTTTCAAGCGAAGTGGAATCCGGTTCGCGTGAAGAAAACGCGTCAAATCAAAATCATAGAGCCCCGCTTCTGATTCCATCAGAAGCGGAAAGACTCTAAGGTCAAGCGCTGTGCCTGAGCATTCCCGGCGAAAATACGAACCTTCCGATGCTCTACTTCTTCGCTCAATCCCTGCGTCTTTATGCAGTCCCGGAAGCAAAACCGCTGCGCACTTTTTGCTGGAACTGCTCAAGAGTCTGTTTCAACTGCGTTGAAGTCAGACTTGTCGCTCGTCTTTTTGCTTGAGCACGATCTTTTCCAAAAACCGGTTTCCACTTTTCTGGATCATGCTCTTTCAATGACAGTACCGGCTCGGCACTGAATGAGACCGGCCGTTCCGAGCGCGATACCAGCATCGTCCGTTGCGCCAGTAATAGTTATGCCAGCTCCGATGCCGATGGTGAGCGCCTGCGACCGCTCCGGCGGTGGCACCTATTGCAGCGCCACGGCCACCGCCAATTGCTCCGCCAATGATTGCGCCCGATACCGCGCCGCGCCCGACCTGCGCGGAGCTTTCAGTTACCGTCATCGTCGTTCCAACGCCGACGAACAGCAAGAGTGTCAACAAATACTTCATTAGCGGATTTCCCTGTTCAGAGTGCTCATGGAAGGGTCCCGATGCATGGAGGTGTCCCGATGGAAGCGCCCCCGTTGTTCGGCGGCCTCGAAGCTTTTCGCTTTCGTTTCCGCCATCACGCATTCGGCGCGGGCCGATTTCGAAGAACAATCTTCAACACAAGAGAAGCAATGCCCAACGACAGAAGCGCGCGCCCCCAGAACCGTCTATCCAGTATACGCAAGGGTGCGGCTGCTCGCAATGAGAACCGCGCCCCAACATCAACAGTCCGGCACCAGCGATCCATTTCAGAAGAGGCTACAAGACGGCGCCGCTGGCATCGCCGGTTTCTCACAGCATTTGTCGGCTGTCCGCCATGCTCCGACGCGCCGCCTCAATCCCAGGCGAGCGCGCCGCCGTTCTGATATTCGATGACGCGGGTCTCGAAGAAGTTCTTCTCCTTCTTGAGGTCCATCGCCTCGCTCATCCACGGGAACGGATTGTCGGCCTCGGCGAACACCGGCGCCAGTCCGAGCTGGGCGCAGCGGCGGTTGGCGATGACGTGCATGTACGTTTCGCACAGCGCCGCGTTCAGACCGAGGAATCCGCGCGGCATGGTGTCCCGTCCATACGCGGCTTCGAGTTCGGCGGCGTCTTTCAGCATGGCGCGCACCTCCTCCTGGAATTGTCTGGTCCAGAGATGGGGGTTCTCGATCTTGATCTGGTTGATGACGTCGATGCCGAAATTCAGGTGGATCGATTCGTCGCGCAGGATGTACTGATACTGCTCGGCGATGCCGACCATCTTGTTGCGGCGGCCGAGGGAGAGGATCTGCACAAAGCCGGTATAGAACCACATGCCTTCGAACACGACGTAGAAGGCGACGAGGTCGCGCAAAAACGCCCGGTCGGCTTCCGGCGTGCCGGTCTTGAAGCCGGGATCGTCAAGATGCCGGGTGTACCTGAGCGCCCAGGCCGCCTTGTCGGTGATGGAGGGCACTTCGCGATACATGTTGAACAGTTCGCCCTCGTCGAGGCCGAGGCTTTCGACGATGTACTGGAACGTATGGGTATGCACCGCTTCCTCAAAAGCCTGACGCAGCAGATATTGCCGGCATTCGGGATTGGTGAGGTGGCGGTAGATCGCCAGCACGATGTTGTTGGCGACAAGCGACTCGGAAGCCGCGAAGAAGCCGAGATTGCGCTTGACCATGCGCCGCTCGTCCTCAGTGAGGCCGTCCTTCGACTTCCACAGCGCGATGTCGGCCTGCATCGACACCTCGGTCGGCATCCAGTGATTGTTGCAGCCTGAGAGATACTTCTCCCACGCCCAGCGGTATTTCAGCGGCAGGAGCTGGTTGACGTCGGCGCGGGCGTTGATCATCCGCTTGTCGTCGACGCGCACCCGCGCAGCGCCGCGGTCGATGTCGCCAAGGCCGGTCGCATCGGTCAGGGTTTCCGCCGTTGTCGCGCGAGGCGATGGACCGGTCGCCGTCCTGTCGTTCGCGAGTGTTGTCGGCGGAACAGGTGGCGTCGGCGCGGAAGGAGAGATGTCGGACCAGTCGAGCATGGTGATATTCCCTGAATTTCCTATTCTTCGTCATGGCGTGGCTTGTTGGCCAACCAGACGGCTTACTGACACGCCTCGCAGGTCGGATCGTCGATGCGGCAGGCTTTCCAGCCTTCGCTCTCGACGGCGCCGGTCGCGTGGCCGTTCGATGACGCGGCTGACACCGACGCCGAGACGGCGTTGAGCTTGCCGTCGGTGCCTTTCAGCGTGGATTTCTCAACGTGGGTCGCGGAGCGCGAGCGCAGGTAGTAAGTGGTCTTGAGGCCGCGCTTCCAGGCATGGCGGTAGAGCGCATCGAGCTTCTTGCCGCTCGGATCGGCGATGTAGAGGTTGAGCGACTGGGCCTGGTCGATCCACTTCTGCCGGCGCGCGGCGGCGTCGATCAGCCAGGCGGAGTCGATCTCGAAAGCGGTGGCATAGAGCGCCTTGAGATCGTCGGAAATGCGATCGATCTGGCCCACGCTGCCGTCGAAGTACTTGAGGTCCGAGATCATCACCTCGTCCCACAACCCGCGCGCCTTGAGATCGTGCACGAGATGGGCGTTCACCACGGTGAAGTCGCCGGACATGTTGGATTTGACGTAGAGGTTCTGATAGGCGGGCTCGATTGACTGCGAAACGCCGCAGATATTGGAGATCGTTGCGGTCGGCGCGATCGCCATGCAGTTCGAATTGCGCATGCCGATCGTCAAGACGCGCCGGCGCAGCGCGTCCCAGTCAAGACGGCTGGAGCGGTCGATCTCGACCGGTGCGCCGCGCGCGTCATCGACGAGCGCAAGGGAATCCAGCGGCAGGATGCCTTTCGACCAGAGCGATCCTTCATAGGAGGGATAGCGGCCGCGCTCGGACGCGAGATCGACCGAACCGGAGATCGCCCAGTACGAAATCGCCTCCATGCTTTCATCGGCGAAGGTTACGGCTTCATCCGAGGCATAGGGTAGCCGCAGGACGTTGAGCGCGTCCTGAAAGCCCATGATGCCGAGCCCGACCGGACGATGCCGCAGGTTCGACGCGCGCGCCTCCGGGATGGTGTAGAAATTCACGTCCAGCACGTTGTCGAGCATGCGCATCGCGGTTTTCACCGTGCGCGCGAGGTGCTCGTGGTCGAGCCTGCCGTCATGCAGATGGTTGACGAGGTTGACCGAGCCGAGATTGCACACCGCGACCTCTGTGCTTGAGGTGTTGAGCGTGATCTCGGTGCAGAGGTTCGAGGAATGCACGATGCCGCAATGCTGCTGCGGCGAGCGCAGGTTGCACGGGTCCTTGAACGTGATCCAGGGATGTCCGGTCTCGAACAGCATGGTCAGCATGCGCCGCCACAGGTCGACGGCGCGGACCTGTTTGGTCACGCGCAACTCGCCGCGCGCGGCCTTCTCTTCATAATGGGCGTAGCGTTTGGCGAAAGCCTTGCCCGTGAAGTCGTGCAGGTCCGGCGTTTCGTCGGGCGAGAACAGCGTCCAGACGCCGTCCTGCTCGACCCGCTGCATGAAGAGGTCCGGCACCCAGTTCGCCGTGTTCATGTCGTGGGTGCGGCGGCGGTCGTCGCCGGTGTTCTTGCGCAGGTCGAGAAATTCCTCGATGTCGATGTGCCAGGTTTCGAGATAGGCGCACACCGCGCCCTTGCGCTTGCCGCCCTGGTTGACCGCGATCGCGGTGTCGTTCGCGACTTTCAGGAACGGCACCACGCCCTGGCTTTCGCCGTTGGTGCCCTTGATGTGCGCGCCGAGCCCGCGCACGCGCGTCCAGTCGTTGCCGAGGCCGCCGGCGTATTTCGACAGCAGCGCGTTGTCCTTGATCGCCTTGAAAATGCCGTCGAGGTCGTCGGCGACAGTGGAGAGGAAGCACGACGAGAGCTGCGGGCGCAGCGTGCCGGCGTTGAACAGCGTCGGCGTCGAGGCCATGAAATCGAACGACGAAAGCAGGTCGTAAAAGGCGATCGCTTTCTCTTCCCGGTCGATCTCGCGCAGCGCCAGCCCGCAGGCGACGCGCATGAAGAACGCCTGCGGCAATTCGAAACGCGTGCCGCGGACATGCAGGAAATAGCGATCGTAAAGCGTCTGGAATCCGAGATAATCGAATTGCAGGTCGCGCTCCGGCTTCAGCGCGGCCGCGAGCCGGTCGAGGTCGAAGCGGCCGATCTCCGGATCGAGCAGTTCGTTGGCGATGCCGGTTTGCACATAGGCGCGGAAATAGTCCGCATAGCGCTCCGCCATCTCCGCCTGGGTCGCCTGCTCCGGCTGCTGGGCAATGAAGCTCAACGCCTCGCGACGCAGCTTGTCGAGCAACAGGCGCGCGCTGGCCTTGGCGTAGTCCGGATCGGTCTCGACCAGTGTGCGCGCCGCGAGGATCGGCACCAGCGCCAGCTCATCCGCGCTGATGCCGTCATAGAGGTTGCGATGCGCTTCGCTCAGGATGGCCTCGGCAGCGACGCCGTCGAGGCCGGCGCAGGCTTCCTCCACCACAGTGGCGAGACGCCTGATGTCGAGAGGCGTCAATGATCCGTCCGCCGACTTCATCCGGAGCGCAGGCGTCGCGGTTACCGCGCTGCCCTTTTTTGCCCTCGACTCCTGCGCCTTCGCGCGTTCGCGTGCGCGCTCCTCCCGATAGAGCACGTAAGCGCGCGCGACCTTGTGATGCTCGCTGCGCATCAGCGCGAGTTCGGCCTGGTCCTGAATGTCCTCGATGTGGAAGGTGCGGCCCGCATCGGCGCGCCGCGTCAGGCTGCCGACGATCTGGCCGGTCAGTTCAGTGACGATATCGTGGACCCGTCGCGAGGCGGCGGCGCTGCTGCCCTCGACCGCCAGGAACGCCTTGGTCAGCGCGACCGCGATCTTCGCGGAATCGAATGGCGAAACGGATCCGTTACGCCGGATCACCTGATACGCGGGCTCACTGGACGGCGTCGCGGCCGAAGCCGACAAAGACGGACGCACGGAACGCGCAGCGGATGCAGTTTCGGTTGCGACGGACATCGCTCAAACCCCGGTTCGTTGCGAGCGGAGGGTCGTGCGGAGACGCGCGCAGGAATACCGCGGCAGATGCCGCCACCTGACAAGCGACCCGCCGGACCCCCGCCCTGGGACGTTTTTGCTGTCGCGGCAGGTCTCCTGGCTCGCGGGTCCCAGCGTCGGTCCGGTCTTCCCGGAACCTTGCGATCCCAGTGACAATAAAGTGGACTTCAGCTCGCCGCTTACAGTTGCGGGGGCAGCGCCGGCATTGCTGGGACATGGCCCAGCGCACCGGCTTCCCTCTTAGCTCTCGGTATTGCGACTCGAGAGACCGTGACCACCATATCTAGTATGGTGATCGACCTGAGTGTCAATGCATCGTTTTCGAATCCTGACACGGAATATTCGCAATCCACAGTAGGGCGAAACAGGCTCACCGCCCGGTCCGGCCCTTGACGCTCCGGCCGTTCAGACCTTTATCTCCACGGATAGGCCGCGCCCTGTGACTCGCGGCTCAACCGCCGAGCCTGATCGTGAACGACTTCGTCCGACCGAACCTGACGCCCCCGAACGGGCAGAAGAAGGTGCTGCTGCATTCCTGCTGCGCGCCATGCTCCGGCGAGGTGATGGAGGCGATGCTGGCCTCGGGGATCGATTACACGATCTTTTTCTACAATCCGAACATTCACCCGCTGAAAGAATACCTCCTTCGCAAGGACGAAAACGTCCGCTTCGCGGAGAAGCACGGCGTGCCGTTCGTCGATGCCGATTACGACAAGGATAACTGGTTCGCCCGTGCCAAGGGAATGGAGTGGGAGCCGGAACGCGGCGCGCGCTGCACCATGTGTTTCGACATGCGCTTCGAGCGCACCGCGCTCTATGCGCACGAGCACGGTTTCCCGGTGATGACATCTTGCCTCGGCATCTCCCGGTGGAAGAACATGGCGCAGATCAACGACTGCGGCCATCGCGCGGCCGGTCGTTATGAAGGGCTGTCGTATTGGGATTTCAACTGGCGCAAGGGCGGCGGCGCGCAGCGGATGATCGAGATCAGCAAGCGCGAGGAATTCTATCAGCAGGAATATTGCGGCTGCGTCTATTCGCTGCGCGACACCAATCAGCACCGCAGGGAGCAGGGCCGTCCGCCGATCGTGATCGGCGCGCAATTCTACCGGAACGAGAACGATCCGGATTCGACCTGATCCGCCTTGGCGGTTGACGGTGCCTACCCGCTGGCCCATAGGATTGATTGTCGAGGTTCTCCGGGTTATTCAGGCCCGGAGCTAAGAGGGAAGCCGGTGCGCTCTGGTCGATGGGCCTTCGTCCATGGATCCGGGCAATGCCGGCGCTGCCCCCGCAACTGTGAGCGGCGAGCTGTGGTCCATCAGTGTCACTGGGAGCAATCCCGGGAAGGCCGGACCGAAGCCGAGACCCGCGAGCCAGGAGACCTGCCCCGGCAATATAGTCGTCCTCGGGCGGGGTGTCCCGGTGGTGCGCTTGCGGTTTTCATGGCGCATGCCGCCAGGATTTCCCATGCCGCGTCGCTAAGGCCCAGCCCCCAACACATGGGGTAAAGCCGTGTCAGTTTTTTCTGTTCCTGTCGCCACGCTCGGCACGCCGCGCATCGGCCCGCGTCGCGAGTTGAAAATCGCGCTCGAAAGCTACTGGTCGGGCAAGTCCGACGAATCCGCGCTGCTTGAAACGGCGGCCGGATTGCGCGCCGCGAATTGGGCGCGCCAGAAGTCGCTCGGCGTCACCGTCATCCCCTCGAACGATTTCACGCTCTACGATCAGGTGCTCGACACCAGTGTCATGGTGGGAGCGATCCCGGACATCTACGGATGGGAAAGCGGGCCGGTGCCGCTCGCGACCTATTTCGCGATGGCGCGTGGCGCGCAGGGCGGACTTGGCGATGCGGCCTGCGCGCATGGTCATCAGGGTGACGGTCGTGCTCCCGGCGCGGCGGCGCAGGAGATGACCAAGTGGTTCGACACCAATTATCATTACATGGTGCCGGAGTTCGGCAAAGGCCAACGGTTTGAACTCTCGTCGCTCAAGGCCGTCGATGAATATCGCGAGGCCAAGGCGCTGGGCTACCAGACCCGGCCGGTGCTGCTCGGGCCCGTCACCTATCTGAAACTCGGCAAGAGCAAGGACGCCGATCTCGATCCGCTGGCACTGCTTTCCGGTCTGCTGCCGGTCTATATCGACGTGCTGAAGCGCCTTGCCGCGGAGGGCGCCGAGTGGGTGCAGATCGACGAACCCTGTCTCGTGCTCGATCTCGACGATGCGACCCGCAAGGCGTTGCGCGCGACATATGAACAGCTCGCGCGTGCGCTGCCGGACCTGAAGATCATGCTGACCACCTATTTCGGTGGCATCGGTGACAATTTCGACACCGCACTCTCGCTACCGGTCGCGGGCCTTCATCTGGATCTCGTCCGCGCTCCGGACCAACTCGACATCGTGGCGGCAAAAGCGCGGCGCGATCTGGTTCTCTCGCTCGGTATCGTCGATGGCCGCAATATCTGGCGCGCCAACCTGCCGGCGCTGCTTGACCGCCTCGAACCCATGGTCGCCCGCCGCGGTGTCGATCGCGTGCAACTCGCGCCGTCCTGCTCGCTTCTGCATGTGCCGATCGACGTATCGCTGGAAACCGATCTCGATGTTGAGTTGAAGAGCTGGCTTGCCTTCTCGGTGCAAAAGATGGGTGAACTGGCGACGCTGGGTGAAGCCCTGGTTAGAGGCCGCGCGGCGGTCGCCGATGCGCTGGATGCCTCCGCGGAGGCCGCAGCCGCGCGCAAGGCATCACCCAAGGTTCATGACGCTGCCGTTGCGGCACGGATCGGAGCGGTGACGCCCGGCATGGCCCGGCGCAAGAGCGCTTTTTCCGACCGCACGAAGTTGCAGCGCGACCGCTTCGGCCTTCCGTCGTTCCCGACGACAACCATCGGCTCGTTCCCGCAGACCGCCGAGGTGCGCAAGGCGCGTTCGGCGCATGCCAAGGGCGCCTTGAGCGATACCGACTATGAGACGTTTTTGCGGGAGGAGACGGCGCGAACCATCAAATGGCAGGACGATATCGGCCTCGACGTGCTCGTGCACGGCGAGTTCGAGCGCAACGACATGGTGCAGTATTTCGGCGAGCAGCTTTCCGGATTCGCTTTCACCCGGCACGGCTGGGTGCAAAGCTACGGCTCGCGCTGCGTCCGTCCGCCGATCCTGTTTGGCGACGTGTCCCGGCCCAAGCCGATGACCGTCGGCTGGTGGACATACGCGCAATCCCTGACATTGAGGCCGATGAAAGGCATGCTCACCGGCCCCGTGACCATCCTCAACTGGTCCTTCGTGCGCGACGACGTGCCGCGCAGCCTCGCTTGCCGGCAGATTGCGCTCGCGATCCGCGACGAAGTCGCCGACCTGGAAGCGGCGGGGGCGTCGATGATCCAGATCGACGAAGCGGCGTTGCGTGAAGGACTGCCGCTGCGTCGATCCGAATGGAGGGCGTATCTCGACTGGGCCGTCGAGTGTTTCCGTTTGTGCGCGAGCGGCGTCGCTGATGCGACGCAGATCCACACCCATATGTGTTATTCGGAATTCAACGACATCATCGACGCGATCGCGGCGATGGATGCCGACGTCATCTCGATCGAGACGTCGCGCTCCAAGATGGAGCTGCTCGACGCCTTCAGGAACTACAAATACCCGAACGAAATAGGTCCCGGCGTCTACGATATTCACTCCCCGCGCGTACCGGCGGTCGATGAGATGACGAGCCTGCTCAAGCTTGCACGCCAGCGCCTTTCCGATACCCAGCTCTGGATCAATCCGGATTGCGGGCTGAAGACCCGCAAGTGGGAGGAGGTCAGGCCGGCGCTCGTCAACATGGTCGAGGCGGCGAGACGGATGCGTTAGAGCGATGTTGCTTTAATAGAAACGAGACCTGTCATTGCCGGGCTTGACCCGGCAGGGTCTTTCACCGTTTCATGGAAACCGTGAAGGACCTAGAGCCTTTCCGCTTCTGATGGAATCAGAAGCGGGCTCTATATTTTTGATTTGACGCG
>JBIQHO010000080.1:0-12311 GCA_044508545.1 Bradyrhizobiaceae bacterium
CACCCACAATCCGATCACCATGGCGAGCATGAACCGGCTGTTCGGCGTGACCATGGCCGAGCGCGGCGTCTCGCAACTGGTGTCGGTCGATCTTGAGAACGCGGTGAAAATTCTTGACCAGAACGTGGCGTAGAGCGCCGCGTTCCCGAGTTATGCCCTTCCCGCGCAGCGGACAGTGCTGCCGAACCCGAAGGGACGAATTCCCCGTCACGCGCTTTCATCGGTGAGCCTTGCGGACGCAGGCCCGTGCAGCGATCCGAACCCGGAATCCAGCCAGACTGAATGCGTTATTTAATGTCCGGATTCCCGGTCGCCGCAGGCGGCAGCGTCCAGACTGGAAAGATTTTTCAACACCCTGCCGACGCCGAGCCTGCTCTGGCGGGGCCGCCGGATAGCGGGTATCAGAACTCCGCTGCCGGCAGGTGTCGGTTCGGTCGAAACCTGCCGGCCGTGACGGGTTTTGTCGCATCCGGCGTTCGCTCAAACATGATTCCGCCCTCCCTCCCCCCCGTGCTGCGCGCCGCACTCGAACAAAAGGCGCAGGGCCTCTCCCGCAGCGACGCCGCGGTTCGCGCGGCGGCGATCTCGCAGACCTATCGCGGCGGCGGCGGCTCGGAGACAATCCGCAGTGAAACCGACGCGCTCGCCTATGCGCTGGCGCGGATGCCCGCAACCTATGCGGCCGTCGTCGCCAGCCTCAATGCGATCCGCGAGATCCGTCCGGAATTCGCGCCGCAAAACCTGCTCGACGTCGGCGCCGGCCCCGGCACCGCGACCTGGGCGGCGGCGCAGGCGTTCGATTGTCTCGACGAGTTCACCGCCATCGACGCCAATCCGGCGCTGCGGACCCTCGCACTCGACCTCGTGTCCGCTGAGGCGCGGCTGCACGGCTTCCGCTATGTGCAAGGCGACGCATTCGCCGGATTTTGCGACAGGACCGCGCGCGCCGATCTCGTCGTCGCAAGCTATGTCGTCGGTGAAATGAATGCCGACCGGCTGGCCGCGCTCACTGACTTGATGTGGGCGGCGACGCGCGACACGCTGCTGGTCGTGGAACCCGGCACGCCCGCCGGCTACCGGCGCATCCTCGACCTGCGCCGCCGCCTGATCGCGCAAGGCGCGCATGTCGTCGCGCCCTGCCCGCACGACCGCGAATGCCCGCTGATGGCATCTTCAAGCGAGGCAGGCGCCGCTTCGCATGAGGAAAACGCGTCACAACAAAAAGCCACCGCAGACTGGTGCCATTTCGTGCAGCGGCTGCCGCGGTCGCGCGCCCACAAGCACGTCAAAGGCGCGGAGCTTCCCTTCGAGGACGAGAAGTTCAGCTACGTCGCGCTGGCCCGAGCGCCCGCAAGTCAGCGTCCGGCGCGCGTGCTGGCGCAGCCGCTCGTCAGTAAGGCCGGGATGCGGATCAAATTATGCCGGCCGGACGGCAGCGCCGGCTTCGTCACCATTCCCCGTCGCGACAAGCCCGCCTATGCCCGGATGCGCCGCATCGGCTGGGGCGACACCGTCGCGCCCCCGAGCGAGCGGGTGGCTCCCGAAGACTATGACGGCCGCGTGAAGACGTAGACCAGCCCGGTCAGCATCAACAATGCCACTGCCGCCATGAGCCACGGCCCGGGATGGCTGCCGAGCCAGAACAGCACGAAACCGAGCGCCGTGCCGCCCAGCGCCATCAGCTTGGCCTTTGGCGGGATCGCGCCGCGCTCGCGCCAGCCGCGCAACAGCGGGCCGAAACGCTGATGCTGCAACAGCCAGTTTTCCAGTCGCGGGGAAGACCGCGCAAAGCAAGCGGCGGCCAGGATCAGGAACGGCGTCGTCGGCAGCACCGGCAGGAACGCGCCGATAAAGCCGAGCGCGACGAAACAGACGCCCAGCACCAGAAACACGCCGCGCATCATCCGCGGCGTGGCGGCGTGCGGATCGACGACACCGGCCGCCCGTTCGTCAAAAGACCGCTCGTCCGCAATCATTGCCTCGCCATTCTGGTCAGTCACAAAAAATTTTCCTGCGAAGTTATGCTTCCACAGAACAAGGTACCCGACAACTTGAACTTTTCTAAGGATTTTTCACGCCAGAAGATGCTCTTCCCGCCGGTTCCCGCCGCTCGCCATGTCATTGTCGCGCTTGCCCGCCTTTCGCAAGAGGCCGCGATTTCCCCACGCCACGACGAATTTCACCGGATTTAATATATCGAATTGAATTCTCCCTCGTTTCTGCCATGGTCGCGCCCCAAGCAAACATCGGGGATATGCCGCGCGCGCGACCATGCGCGGTTTTCGGCTTTCAGCTTGCTCAAAGGGGTCTCATGGCGAAGCCAGCAGTAATTGTGGTGGGTGCGGACAAAGGCGGGGTCGGCAAGACCACGGTCTCGCGCACCGTGCTCGACTATTTCAGCGCCAACAACGTGCCAACCCGGGCGTTCGATACCGAATCGCCGCGCGGCACGCTGAAGCGCTTTCACCCTGATATCACCGAGATCGTCGATATGACGACGACCGCGGACCAGATGAAGATTTTCGACACGCTGAACACGGCCAAGGCCAGCGTCACGGTGATCGACGTCCGCGCCGGACTGATGTCGCCGGCGCTGGGCTCGCTTCGCGACATCGGGTTCCTTGATGCGGCAAAGTCCGGACAGATCACCTTCGCGGTGTTCCATATCCTCGGACCCTCGATCGCCTCGCTCGACGAGATCGCGGAGACGGCGAACTTCATGTCCGGCGCGAAATATTTCCTCGTCAAGAATTTCATCAACAACACGAACTTCTTCGAGTGGGACCAGGCGACCTACAACGCCTACTTCCGCAAGATCAAGGACGCGACCGAGATCACCATCCCCAAGCTCAACGAGATGGCCTATGAGCAGGTCGAGGTATCCTCGGTGCCGTTCCTCAAATTCGTGGCCAACAAAGGACACAAGAACGAGTCCGCGAATTACTCGTTCGTCCTGCGCGGCTATGTCCGTCACTGGCTCGCGAACGTCTGGAGCGAATTCGACCGCATCAAGCTCACCGACATCGTCACCTCGAAGGAGAAAGCCAGCCGCGCCTCGGCCAAATAACCAGTCGTTCGAGCGAGCCGCGCGACGGAAGCGCTCGCGTTCGCGCCGATGCGCAGACGTTCATGCGCGTCGAGAATGACGGTGGAGAGTTTTTCGACATCCTGCTAGATCGGGATGCCCTCTCCGATATATCGGTCATGCCCCGCACGCCCGTCTACATCATTTGCTCGCCACGGCCGCAAGTCGGCAAGACGCTGATCGCGCGGCAACTCAGCGAGTTTCTGCGCCTGCAGCGGGGCGATGTCCTGGCGTTCGACGTCAACATCCAGGAGCCGTCGCTGGTCGACTACCTGCCGCGCCTCACCGAGACCGCCGAGATCGACGACACCTACGGCAAGATGGCGCTGATGGATCGCCTGATCGTCGATGACGGCCTCGCCAAGGTGATCGACCTCGGCTACCACGCGTTCGACGAATTCTTCGGGATGATCGCGGAAATCGGCTTCATCAAGGAAGCCGCGCGGAGCAACGTGGCGCCCGTTGTCCTGTTCGTGGCCGACAGCGACCGCGTGTCCACGCGCGGCTATCACACCCTGCGGGAAACGCTGCCGCCCACCGCGCTCGTCATTGTCGACAACGAATACGTCCTGCGCGGAGACCTGCCCGAGACTTTCATGCACAGTCAGGTGATGCGCGTCGCGGTGCTTCCGGCGTTCCTCAAGAGCTACATCGAACGGCTCACCTTTTCCTTCACCAACTATCTGCGGACCGAGAAGGATACCTCAACCGAACTGCATCAGTGGATCCGCAGCAACTATTTCAGTTTCCGCGAGATCGAGCAGCGACT
Source organism: Bradyrhizobiaceae bacterium (assembly GCA_044508545.1). Taxonomy (GTDB): domain Bacteria; phylum Pseudomonadota; class Alphaproteobacteria; order Rhizobiales; family Xanthobacteraceae; genus Nitrobacter. The sequence goes on from JBIQHO010000080.1 coordinate 3,855, forward strand.
GGCGCAGCAGCAGGATTGAGAGTCCTTCCGGCCTTCTTGCGGGGATGAGGTCAGGAAAATCCTCAGTGCCCGCCGAACGCCATCAGCGTCCGAACCGGAACGTCCATCGCGCGCAGCTTGGCGGCGCCGCCGAGGTCCGGCAGGTCGATGATGAAGCAGGCCGCCACCACATTGGCGCCGATCTGGCGCAGCAGCTTCACCGCGCCCTCCGCCGTGCCGCCGGTGGCGATCAGGTCGTCGACCAGAATGACGCGCTCGTCCTTGGCGATGGCATCGACGTGCATTTCCATTTCATCGGTGCCGTATTCGAGCGCGTAGGCCATCCGCACGGTCTGATGCGGCAGCTTGCCCTTCTTGCGGATCGGAACGAAGCCGGCGGAGACCTGATGCGCCACCGCGCCGCCGAGAATGAAACCGCGCGCCTCGATGCCGGCGACCTTGTCGATCTTCGAGCCGGCCCAGGGATGCACGAGCTGATCGACCGCGCGGCGGAACGCGCGCGCGTCGCCAAGCAGCGTGGTGATGTCGCGGAACATGACCCCCGGCTTCGGATAATCCGGAATGGTGCGGACGGAAGCCTGCAGATCGTCTTCAAAGGTCATTCATGTTTTCCCATCAACGAATCGTGCGTCATACCCGTGCTTGGCACGGGCATCCACGTCTTCGCTGTGCTGGATGCCGGGACGGACGTGGATGGCCGGGACCATAGGCGTTCGATAGAACGCCGTTCTTCGAACGGCGATGCCCCATGACGATCAATACAAATGACCGACGCTCTCGTCATGCCATTCCCTTCCCCAGCCGGAACGCATTCTCCACGATGCGCAGGCCGACCTCGCCGCCGAGCGACATCAGCGATTCGGGATGAAACTGCACGCCGCCGACCGGCAGCGTCCTGTGTTCGATCGCCATCGGCACGCCGTCGTCGGTGGTCGCCGTCACCTCCAGCACGTCGGGCATGCCGTCGCGCTCGACATACAGCGAATGATAGCGGCCGATCACGATCTCGTTGGGCAGGTTTCGCAACAACCTGCCCCCGCGATTCTGCACGCGTGAGGGACGGCCGTGCGCCGGCTGCGCGAGCTGGCCGAGACGGCCGCCGAAATATTCGCCGATCCCCTGCACGCCGAGGCAGACGCCGAACACCGGCAGTTTCTTCTCCAGCGCCGTGCCGATGGTTTTGGCCATGCCGAAATCCTCCGGCCGGCCGGGACCGGGCGACAGCACCAGCAGGTCGTAGGTCTGCGTGTTCAGCATGTCCTGCGCGTGGACATAGCGCACCACGGTGACGCGCGCGCCGACCTGACGGAAATAATCCGCCAGCATGTGGACGAAACTGTCGTCGTGATCGATCAGCAGCACGCGCTTGCCGGAGCCGGTCGCGTCCGGCGCCACCGCCGAAAGCGGCTTCGGCGCGTCGCCGCGCAATGCCTGAAACAGCGCGGCCGCCTTGGTCTGGCATTCGCGGTCCTCAAGCTCCGCCTTGCTGTCGAACAGGCAGGTCGCGCCGACCCGCACCTCGGCGAGCCCGTCCTTCATGCGGATGGTGCGGATGGTCAGGCCGGTATTGATCGAGCCGTCGAACCCGACGACGCCGAACGCGCCGGCGTACCAGCGCCGCGCCGAGCGTTCGTTGTCCTCGACGAACTGCATGGCCCACTTTTTCGGCGCGCCGGTCACCGTCACCGCCCAGGCGTGGGTGAGAAACGCATCGAGCGCGTCGAAGCCGGGCCGCAGAATGCCCTCGACGTGATCGACGGTGTGAAACAGCTTCGAGTAGGTCTCGATCTGGCGTCGCGCCAGCACCTTGATCGTTCCCGGCATGCAGATGCGCGCCTTGTCGTTGCGATCGACGTCGGTGCACATGTTGAGCTCGAACTCGTCCTTCTCCGAGTTGAGCAGCTCGCGGATCTGCTCGGCGTCGCCGATGGCGTCGGCGCCGCGCGCGATGGTTCCGGAGATCGGGCAGGTCTCGATCCGGCGGCCGTCGCTGCGCACGAACATTTCCGGCGAAGCGGAAACCAGGAATTCACCGTCGCCGAGATTGACGAGGCCGCCATAGGGCGACGGATTGATCCGGCACAGCCGCTGGAACACTTCGGCCGGCGAGCGTTCGCAGGGCTCGGCGAACAACTGCCCGGGCACCGCCTCGAACAGGTCGCCGCGCGCGAACGCGGCGCGCGCCGTCTCCACCGTGGCCTGATATTCGCCGGGAGCGTGATCGGTGAAACCCTGCCGTCCCGTCCTGGCGTAGACGCTTTCGGGCGTGTCGTGCGGCAGGCCCGCGGTCGAACGGCCGTTCCACGCGAAATCGTAGGACAGCACGACGCCGCGGCCGGTGGCGCGGTCATAGGCCAGCAAGCGGTCGGGCACGAACAGCACGATGTCGCGCTGGTCGGCCTCGCGCGCGCGCTTCTGCACCAGATCTTCCATCTGGAACACGAGGTCATAGGCAAACGCGCCGTAGAGCCCGAGCATGGGATCGGCGTCAGATGCGAACGCCGCGACCAGCGCGCGCACCAGCGACATCACGCTGGCGCGCCGGGTGCGCTGATCCTCCTCCACCGGCGCGTCGCCGCGCAGGATGTGGCCGGCGATGCGGAGCGCGGTGCTTTCGGTGACCACCACAAAAGGCTCGCTCAGGACCTCGCCCAGGAAGGCGATCAACACTTCTCCGCGAGAATTGGTGGCCTCAATGGAAAAATTCAGACCCGTGGTTTCGATCCTGAGCGGCGGATCCGCGAAACCGAGGTCGAAACTCTCATAGCGTCCCGGCACCGTGGTGCCCGACGACAGCACCAGGCCGCGGCGGCGGTCGAGCAGGTCGATCAGGTCGTCGAGCCGCCTGCCGCCGGTAAAATGCTCGATCGACCGGCTGACGGCGAGACCGCCGGCGGTCGCGTACTCGCTCTGCGCGGGAAGGGAAAAGACGGTCCTGTTCATGGAGTCCTCTTACGAGACCTGAGGAAGAAGCGCCACACAGGACAAACGAAAAAGGCCGTCGTTTCTGCATGACGGCCTTCGACGATCGGAATTGAAACAAAATCGCACCGGCCACCTTAGAAGGTGGGCCACCAGAGACGGAACGGGCGGACGGCGCTGATCATGGTTGTGAAATCATCATTCCGATGGTGCGCTGTCAAGGGCGCTCGATCCGGGATTCACGCCACCAGGCTTTTCGCTTTTGAGGGAATCGACCGGACAATCTTTCACCTCTCCCCATCGGGGAGAGGTCGGAGCCGAAGGCTGGGAGCGCGTCGTTTGGTGGCAGGTGTTTCCATCAAAATCGAAAAAGCGCTAGATTCCCCTGACCTGAACCGGGAGGAAAACATGGCGTTCAAGGTCGTGAGCGACAGTTTCAAGGACGGCGACTACCTCGCCAACGATCATATCCTGTCGGCGGATTTCGGTCACGGCTGCGCGGGCGGCAACCGGTCGCCGCACCTGCGCTGGAGCGGCGCGCCGGCGGGAACCAGGAGCTTCGCCGTGACCTGTTACGATCCGGACGCACCGACCGGCAGCGGCTTCTGGCACTGGGTCGTCATCAATATCCCGCCGTCGGTGACGGAGCTTGCGCTCGACGCCGGCAATCCCGACAGCGGCAAGCTTCCGAGGGGGGCGCTGCAGACCCGCACCGACTTCGGCTCCGCCTGCTATGGCGGCCCCTGCCCGCCCGAAGGGGATCACCCGCACCGCTATTTCTTCACCGTGCACGCCGTCGGCGGCAACATCAACGCCAGCGCCGACACCTCGGCGGCGGTGATCGGGTTCCAGCTTCATTTCAACACGCTGGCGAAGTCGGCGATAATGGGCCTGTTCAAGCGCTGAACGCGTTCGGTCCGCCGAGTCCGTGTCCCCCGCGCGATGCGGCGTGCAACGCCGCTTCGCAGAACCGGGATCGCATCAGACACCGCCTTCGCAACGGTCCCGGCCGCAACGGTCCCGAATCAGCGACGCACCGCTTGCGCGCTGCATCGCATCCGGGACACACAGCGCCTCAATGCGCGTCGGCCCAGACCGCCCTCTTGGTGAAGTAAAGCAGTCCGGCAAAGACGACCATGAAAATCATGACCTGAAACCCGATTCGCTTGCGCTCCTCGAGCTTCGGCTCGGCCGCCCACATCAGGAAGGCGGCGACGTCCGTCGCATACTGATCGACCTTCTGCGGCGTGCCGTCGTCGTAGGTTATCTGATCGTCCGACAACGGGTTCGGCATCTTGATGGCATGACCCGGGAAATATCTGTTGTAGAACGAGCCCTCCGGCAGCGCGAACCCTTGCGGCGGGGTGTCCTCGAAGCCGGTCAGGAGCGCGTGGATGTAGTTGGGTCCTTTTTCCTGAAACTGGGTGAAGGCGTCGAAGATGAATTGCGGAAAGCCGCGCTCGTAGCCCCGCGCCTTCGCCATCAGCGAGAGATCGGGAGGCGCCGCGCCGCCATTGGCCGTGCGCGCGGCGTTCTCGTTCGGAAACGGCGACGGAAACTTGTCGGCGATCCGTCCAGGCCGCTCGAACATGTCGCCGGCGTCGTTGGGACCGTCCTTCACCTGGATTTCGGCAGCCAGCGCCGTGGCCTGGGCGACCGAGAAGCCTGGCCCGCCGGGATCGGTGAGGTTGCGGTAATGCACCAGGTTCATCGAATGGCAGGCCGAGCAGACCTCCTTGTAAACTTTGTAGCCGCGCTGCAACTGGGCCTGGTCGAATTTTCCGAACGGGCCCGCGAAGGACCAGCTCAGCGACGGCGGGGTCGGCGCATGGCCCGCCGCCTGAGCCCTGGAACCGCTATCCCATACCAGCAGCGCCGCGACAGCGAAGATAGCCGCAAGCGAGGCCACGACGCCTTTCTTCCCCAGCACGTCGTCGGCAATCGAATTGGGCACGGGCCGCGGCTTCTCGATGCGGCTCAGGACCGGGAGCACGATCAGGAAATAGGCGAAGTAGCATGCCGTCAGGATACGCCCGGCGATCACGTAAATGCCTTCCGGGGGTTGCGCGCCGAGATAACCGAGACCGAGACACACGCCGACGAAGATCCAGAAGAACTGCTTGGCGAGTGGACGATAGCGCAGCGAGCGGGTCTTGGCGGAATCGAGCCAGGGCAGGAAGGCAAGCACGAGGATTGCGCTGAACATCGCCACCACGCCCAGAAGCTTGTTCGGGATCGAGCGCAGGATCGCGTAGAACGGCAGGTAGTACCATTCCGGCACGATATGCGCGGGCGTCACGCCCGGATTGGCGGGAATGTAGTTGTCGGGATCGCCGAGATAGTTCGGGATGTAGAAGATGAACCAGCAATAGAACAGGATAAAGCAGGCGATGCCGAACCCGTCCTTGATGGTCGCGTAGGGCGTGAACGGCACCGTGTCCTTCGCCGTCTTGGGCTCGACACCGGCCGGATTGTTCTGACCGGCGACATGCAGCGCCCAGACGTGCAGCACGACCACGCCCGCGATCACGAACGGCAGCAGGTAATGCAGCGAGAAGAAACGGTTCAGCGTCGGATTGCCGACCGAATAGCCGCCCCACAGCAGCGTCACGATGCTTTCGCCGAAATAGGGAATGGCTGAGAACAGATTGGTGATGACGGTGGCGCCCCAGAAGCTCATCTGGCCCCATGGCAGCACATAGCCCATGAAGCCGGTCGCCATCATCAGGAGGTAGATGATGACGCCGAGGATCCACAGCACCTCGCGCGGTTCCTTGTAGGAGCCGTAATACAGGCCGCGAAGCATGTGGATATAGACGGCGATGAAGAACATCGAGGCGCCGTTGGAATGGAGATAGCGCAGCAGCCAGCCGTAATCGACATCGCGAACGATGGCTTCGACCGAGTTGAATGCGAGGTCGGCGTGCGGCGTGTAGTGCATCGCCAGGATGACGCCGGTGACGATCTGCACCCCCAGCATGAACGAGAGGATGCCGCCGAACGTCCACCAGTAATTCAGGTTGCGCGGCGTCGGATAGGCGACGAACGAGGAATGGACGAGGCCGAAGATCGGCAAGCGCCGCTCGATCCATTTAAGGACGGGATTTTGCGGCTGGAAGGTGGATGGTCCGCTCATGATGCGATCCTGAGGAATGAAACGACGCGTTCGGTTCGGGGGGCTTTCGGGTCTTATCCGATCTTGATCCTGCTGTCGGAAACGAAGGCGTAAGGCGGGATGGGAAGATTAAGCGGCGCCGGCCCCTGTCGGATACGGCCCGAGGAATCATACTGCGAACCGTGGCACGGACAGAAAAATCCGTCGTAGTTGCCTTCGTGCGCGATCGGGATGCAGCCGAGATGGGTGCAGATGCCGATCACGACGAGCCACTGGTCATGACCTTCCTTGACGCGCGCCGAATCCGGCTCCGGATCGGGCAGGCTCGACACGTTGACCGCTTGCGCTTCCTTAATCTGCTTGGCGGTCCGGTGCATGATGTAGATCGGCTTGCCGCGCCAGAACACCTTGATGTCCTGCCCGTCGGCGATCGGGGAAAGATCGACCTCGATGGGCGCGCCGGCGGCGACCGTGGAAGCATCCGGGTTCAGTTGGGCCACCAGCGGCCACGCCACGGCGGCCGCGCCCACGGCGGCGACGGCGCCGGTTGCCACGAAAAGGAAATCACGGCGGCTATGTCCTGCCGAAGACGATGTCGTCACGATTCCAACCCTTTCTTATCCGCTGCCGGTCTTGTCTATTGGTGTAGCCACTCCGGGGATGCATCTTGCGAGCGGCCGTTCTATTGGCATCGTCGCAGAGTGTGCGCAAGTGCGCTATCGGTCTTATTCGTGCAGTGCACAAATCCGCGGCGGCCGCGAAGTCATATCATGAGAGCCTCGAGTTGATGCGGATCGCGCTCTTTCAACCCGATATCCCGCAGAACACCGGGACCATTCTGCGGCTGTGCGCCTGTCTGGATCTCCAAGCCCATATCATCGAGCCGGCAGGTTTTCCGGTCTCCGATCGCCATTTCCGCCGGGCGGGAATGGACTATCTCGATCAGGTCGCCATCATGCGTCACGATTCCTGGCTGAAATTCCAGGAGTGGCGCGCCGGAGACGGCGGACGGCTGGTGCTGTTCACGACCCGGGGTGCCCTGCCCTATCTGGACCATTGCTATGCGGCTACCGATATCCTGTTGTTCGGGCGCGAAAGCGCGGGCGTCCCGGACGCCGTCGCCGCAGCCGCGGACGCGCGTCTGGTGATACCTGTAAGGTCCGGACTGCGGTCGCTGAACGTCGCGGTGGCGGCCGCCATGGCGGTGGGCGAGGCGCTGCGGCAGACAGGATCGGCCATCCCGGAAAGGGTTTCGTGAGCTACGCCGTCAAAGAGATTTTTCTGACCCTGCAGGGCGAAGGCGCCCATGCCGGCCGGGCTGCGGTATTCTGTCGCTTCTCGGGCTGCAACCTGTGGAGCGGCCGCGAGGAAGACCGCGCCGCCGCCACCTGCAGGTTCTGCGATACCGATTTCGTGGGTACGGACGGGACGCTTGGCGGGCGCTACGCCACCGCCGACACGCTCGCCGACACCATCGCCGCGCAATGGGCTGGCCCGCACGCCCGGTGCTACGCGGTGTTGACGGGGGGCGAGCCGCTGTTGCAGGTGGACAAGGCACTGGTCGACGCGCTGCACGCCCGTGGCTTCGAGATCGGCATCGAAACCAACGGCACCATCACGCCGCCCGACGGCATCGACTGGCTGTGCGTCAGCCCCAAGGCCGGCGCCGATTTGCGCGTCACCAGGGGGCAGGAACTCAAGCTGGTCTATCCGCAGGCGGACGCCCGGCCCGAGGACTTCGCGGACCTCGCCTTCGAGCGGTTTTCGTTGCAGCCCATGGACGGACCGGACGCGGCCGGCAATACCGCGCGCGCCATCGACTACTGCCTGCGGCATCCGCAATGGCGGCTCAGCCTGCAGACGCACAAGACGCTTGGGATAAGGTAGGAATGGCAGAGCGGCACCATCAACATTGCGCAGACGCAGCGACTCCCTCCGTGCAGCCCATTACGCTGCCGACAGCGGCGTGGCGCGCTGCTGATCCGGACCGTTATGAGGGGAGCGCTTGGAAGCGTCCCGGTTCTGCGAAGCGGCATCGAAGATGCCGCATCACGCCCGGGGCAGGTTGTCAGGAGCCGGTTTGACGAATGTGGGAGTTGACGAAATCATTCCGTTTCGAGGCCGCGCATGCGCTGCCTGGAACGACGTTGGGGGACGCGAGCATGGAAATCCACGGCCATTCCTTCCGCGCCGAGGTGAGCGTCCGCGGCACGCCCGAACCCGCCACCGGCATGGTGCTCGATCTCGGCCTGCTCGCACGCAGCATGGACGAGGTCCGGAACAAGCTCGATCATCGGCTCCTCAACGACGTCGACGGTTTGGGCCTGCCGACGCTGGAGCACCTGGCGCGCTTCATCTGGGGGCATGTCCAGCATGCGGGCCATGTGACACGCGTCAGCGTGCATCGCGACAGTTGCGGC
>JBIQHO010000081.1:0-12299 GCA_044508545.1 Bradyrhizobiaceae bacterium
CGGCGACCTTTGCAGCCTCGCGCTCAGCAAAGAAAGCATGGCGCTGCGCCTTCGTCTGGTCGCCATTCATCTGCCTGAGAAAAAGCTCGCGCTCTTTTTCCAGCGCCTCGTCGAACGGCGTGTCGAGCGAAAGACCGACGGCCTCGGCGGCCGCGAACGGCGCCTCCAGGCCCCGCGCGCGTCTGGTCATCTTCGCCACGGCGTCGGTGAAGATCGACCGGTCCACCTTCGCCGCCTCAAGCTTGCCGGCCTCGTCGCGCAGCCGCCGCAGCGGACGCTGCTCCGCCAGCAGCTTGCGCGCAAATGCTTTGCCGCCAGCCGCGGGCTCTTCGATGATCGCGTCAATCAGCCCATGCTCAAGCGCGTCGGCGGCCGAAATCGGCTCGCCGCCGACGATCATCCCGACTGCAAGCTCGGGGCCCACGGCGCGAGGCAGCCGCTGGGTACCGCCCGCGCCGGGCAGCAGGCCGAGTTTCACCTCGGGCAGGCCGAGCTTCGCCTCCTTCACCGCGACGCGGAAGTGGCATCCAAGCGCGACCTCGAGCCCGCCGCCAAGTGCAGTGCCATGGATCGCGGCTACAGTCGGCTTCGGAGAGTTCTCAAGCGCCGCAATCACCTCGGCGAGCGCCGGAGGCTGCGGCGGCTTGCCGAATTCGGTGATGTCGGCACCGGCGATGAAGGTCCGCCCCGCGCATCTCAGCACGATCGCCTTCACCGCGGAATCGGCGAGCGCTGTCTGCACAACTTGCAAAACCCCGCGGCGAACCGCCGCACTTAATGCGTTGACCGGAGGATTGTCGACCGTGACGACGGCGATCTCGCCGTGACGCTCAAGTTCGACCACTTCGCTCACGGCGTTCTCCCCGGCGATTTCCGAATGAGTTCGCGAGCGGATGCGCTGTCCTTACGCTCGCGGGCCTCGACGCGCTGTTTCATTTCATCCCAATGACGGCCCGCTTGGCAATCGGGAAAACGCCGAGATGCCCGGCTTCAAGGTCAAGACCAGCGCCACCGATTTCGCGCCGATCGAGCAGCTTCGGATGATGTAGTTCAAGAACGGACGATGGGTCTTCTTCGCCGACACCCTCGAAGCTGCGATGAGCGATTAACCGGAGCCTTTTCGCTCCTGATGGAATCAGAAGCGGGCGCTAAGATTTGACGCGTTTTCTTCGCGCGAACCGGCTTCGTCCTCGGGTCAAGCCCGAGGAACATGTCTCGCTCGAAAACGCTATGGTCAGAACGCTGCCGCGAGTTCCCGCGCGCCCGGCTTGGCGCTGTTGCTGTCCATCCGGGCGTCGGTGACAGCCAGCAGTTTGGCCACCGTGTTGTTGCGGATCGCGACCGGATTGCGCTCGTAGCCCAGGCGCTGGAAAAAATTCGAGGTCGGCACCCGCTCGCGCATCGGCTGCGGCATCGTCACCATGTCGAGGCCGGTGCCGTCGCCCGTGAGATTCATCATTTCCAGTTCGGCGGCGGTCAGCGGACGCGTGTAGCCCTTGTTGCGCGCGAAGACAACGGAGGTCAGGAGCTTGTGGGTCTGCAACAGCGGGCCGACGTCGATATCCAGAACCAGCGCATGGATCGCCCAGCCCTTCGGCGTATCGGCCAGCTTCGCATGCGCGCTCCAGGTATCGGGCACCGAGCGCGCATAGGCCACCATCCGCCGGACCGCCGCGATCTTGCGCTCCACCGCCGTCCGCTGCGATCCGGACAGCCGCGCCGCTCTCTCATCGAGCGCGCGCAGGATGTTGTGGCCCTGCTCGGCAAGCAGCTCGACGCTGTTGGTGGTGAGCAACTGGTTGTAGCCGACCGCGGTCGAGATCGCGCGCGACCCCGGCCGCGACGAACTGAGGCCGGATTGCATGTCGTGATTGCCGTTGCCGCCGGTCTCGAACGAATAGACCCGAACCGCCTGCTCTTTCGTCAGGCCGGAGGCGCGCGCCACCTGCGCATAAGCGCGCTTGAACTCTGCTTCGGTGCGGGGACGTTGCGGCACGAACTGGTACTGCTCTGCGGCTGCCTTCAGAAAATCGGCAACGACGGGAATGTATTTGCGTTGACGCGGCGGATGCTCCTCTTCCGGCTCGGGATTGACCGGGCGCGACGGCCCGGCATAGAGCGGCGGCTGGGTCAGCACGTAGTCGTCGAGCGTGACGGGCTGACGCTCGCGCCGCCTGGCGTTGCGAATTCGCCGCTTGTCGGCGATCGCGTTCCAGTAGGCGGTGGCCTCTTGCTCGAACGCGGCGCGCGCCTCCTGATAAGCCATCAGCTTGCGGCGATAGTCCGCAATGGCCGCCGGAGTCGCGGCCTGAGCCATCGCGCCACGCAGCCCCGCGGGAGCCGCGTTCGCGGGAACGACGGCCAGCGGCGCGAGCAGCAGCAGCGCGCAGACGATGATCCGGTGGCAGCGGCGAATCGCTTGGCTCGGCATTCGGCCTGTTTAGCAAGCCCGCGGCGGATGTCATCACCGGCATCTCGCGCAAAACCATGGAGCGATCACGGTAGCGACAGCCGGTCGCGCGGTCGATGCGGCCGGCCATGTCCCTGCCATGTCCCGCCAATGTCGGTCGATGCGAACGTGATTGGCCTCGAACGTGACCGGAAAATGGTTGCGGTTCTGCAAGGTCAAAAAATCAGCACGACCCCCGACGCCTCCCCGGTGATCCCCGTGGACGGCCCTGTCCGTTTCATGGAGGGGTTCCATCGTCGGATGGGGTCTGTCCATGCGGGGCGCGATCGAGACGTCGAAAAACTCGTTGGGTGCTTTCGAATCCCGTCCCCACCAGAAAGTGTCCTGCTGACTCGAATCGGCCGGGATCGAATAGGTTCCTTGTTTATGGTCGATATTGGCCAGGATGTTGGGTCCTTCCTTTTCTGGATGCTGAGCCGGGGTCTTTTGCGAGGTTTTCTGCAACGATCCCGGGTCCTGCGCAGCGTCACGTCGTGCCGCAGCGCGCCCAGGACACCCGGAAAGCAAACCTTTCAAACAGACTCTTAGGCTTCGAACTGGCTGAACGAGTGACGGCGAACAGGCCGGCGACGTCCACACTCGAACTTGATCGCGACAGACTTGTTGTCGCTGTCGCGGTATGAATCGGCATGACGGTATGAACGGCCGATAGCGAGTAACGGATCGAGGCGGAGACAGAAAGCCAGATGTGCGTCCCGACAGCCTCGAAAGCACCCCTGCTGGACATCCGGAACCTGACCAAAACCTACCGTTCGGGGCAGGAGCGGATCGCCGTTCTTCGCGGCGCCTGCCTGCGCGTCGAGGCCGGCGAGAGCGTCGCGCTGACCGGGGAGTCCGGAAGCGGCAAAAGCACCTTGCTGCATCTGATCGCGGGCCTTGATCAGGCGGATGGCGGCTCCATCCGGCTCGACGACACCGAGGTGACGGCACTGGCGGACCGGGGTCGCGCCGCGCTTCGCCGGAACCGGCTCGGCCTGGTCTTTCAGCAGTTCAACCTGATCCCCTCGCTCTCCGTCGCCGACAACCTGGCTTTTCAGGCGCGCATCGCCGGGCGTCACGACAGTCGCTGGCAAAGCGAACTGGTCGACCGGCTGGGTCTCGGCGATTTGCTGAAACGCTATCCCGAGCAACTCTCCGGCGGCCAGCAGCAGCGCGTTGCAATCGGTCGCGCGCTTGCGGTCAGGCCGCCGCTGCTCCTCGCCGACGAACCGACCGGCAACCTTGATGAAGCAACGGCCGACGAGGTCATGGATCTCACACGCGATCTCAACAGGCAAACCGGATGCGGCTTCCTGATGGTCACCCACAGCGCGCGGATCGCCGCGACGCTGGACCGGCAGGTCCTGCTCAGCGCCGGACTGATCGCGTGAAACAGGGTTTGTGGATCCTCGCCGTTCTGCTCAGCCATTGGCGCCGGCATCCGACGCAGTTGGCAACCTTGATGATCGGCCTGATCTCCGCGACCGCATTGTGGAGCGGCGTCCAGGCGCTGAACCAGCAGGCCCGCGCCAGCTACGATCGGGCCGCGGCGATCTTCGGCGGCGCCAGACCGGCGATGCTGGTCGGACAGGATTCCACGTTCTCCCAAAAACTCTTCGTCGATTTGCGCCGGGCGGGATGGCCGGTCTCGCCCGTGCTCGAAGGCCGTGTCCGCGTTGAAGGACAATCATTGCGATTGCTGGGTATCGAGCCTGTCACGTTTCCGGCGGAGGCGGGATCGATTCCCTCGATCCGGACCTCGGATCTGCAAACCTTCATCGCACCGCCGGGCGAGGCGCTGGTCGCGCCGGAGACATTGAGAGATCTTGGCGGCGCTGAAGGCGCGGTCCTTCGAACGGACGATGGCGCAATGCTGCCGCCCCTCAAGGTTCAGGCGCAACTCGCACCGGGCGTGGTGGTCGTCGATGTCGGAGTGGCGCAAACCATTCTTCACCTGCCGGGGCAGCTTTCGCGCCTGCTGACCGGTCAGACGCGCGGCCCGCGCGTCCCGCTCGAGGCCGTCGCCGGCGACAAGCTCAGGTATGTTGCGCCGGACGCTGAAACCGATCTGGAGCGTCTCACCGACAGCTTCCATCTCAATCTGAGCGCCTTCGGGCTGCTGTCATTTCTCGTCGGGCTCTTCATCGTCAACTCTGCGATCGGTCTCGCCTTCGAACAGCGCATGCCAATGCTCCGGACCCTGCGGGCCTGCGGCGTGTCGTCCCGGATGTTGAACGGCACGCTGCTGATCGAGCTGATGATGGTGGCGCTCGTGGCCGGCCTGATCGGGCTGGTCTACGGCTATCTGATCGCCGCGGCGCTTTTGCCCGATGTCGCCTCCAGCCTGCGAGGGTTATACGGCGCCCGGATTCCCGGTGAATTGACGCTGAGGCCGCAATGGTGGGTTGCGGGACTTGCTATGAGCGCTGCCGGGACATTGGCCGCGGCTGCGACGAGCCTTCTGAAAGCGATCCGCGCTCCGGTTCTCGCGATGGCGCAGCCTTATGCCCGCCGGCAAACGCAGCAGCGATGGCTCGGCTGGCAAGGCATCGCGGCCCTCGCGATGCTGGTTGCGGCAATCGCCGTGCTGATCGTCGGCAACTCGCTGGTGTCGGGATTCGCGGTTCTGGCGGCGCTGCTGCTTGGCGCCGCGCTGGCGCTTCCCGTGCTGCTCGCACTCGTGCTGCGCATCGGCGAGCGAAGCTCGCGCGGTCCGCTGGCGATGTGGTTCTGGGCCGACAGCCGCGAGCAGTTGCCGGGGCTATCGCTGGCGCTGATGGCGTTGCTGCTGGCGCTCGCGGTCAATGTCGGCGTCGGCACCATGGTCGAAAGCTTCAGCAGGACCTTCGCCACATGGCTGGACGGCCGGCTCGCCGCGGACGTGTATGTCAACGCGCGCGACGACGCGCAGGCGCGCGACATTGAGGCAAGCCTGCGCGCGCGGCCGGAGGTCACCGCGATTCTGCCGAGCGGCCGGGCCGAGATCGAGATCGGCGGCTGGCCCGTGGAGGTTCTCGGTCTCGCCGACCACGCCACCTATCGCGACCACTGGCCATTGCTGGAGTCCGCGCCCGATGCCTGGGGCGAGGTCAAGTCGGGTCGAGCGGCGCTGGTCAGCGAGCAACTCGCGCGCAGATTGAACCTGCGGCTGGGCCGCCGGCTCGATGTCAGCACCCCCACCGGCACATGGCCCCTGAGCATCGCGGCGATCTACGCTGACTACGGCAATCCCAAAGGGCAGATCGTCGTCAATATCGATGCCTTCACGAGCCGGTTTCCGAACCTGCCGCGAACCCGCTTCGGTCTGCGCGTGACACCCGGCAAGATCGCGCCGCTGATCGAGGACATGCGCAGGACGTTCCATCTCGACGAGAGCCGGCTGTCGGATCAATCCACGCTGAAGGCGGAATCGACGCAAATCTTCAACCGGACCTTCACCGTCACGGCCGCGCTGAACACGTTCACCCTCGGCGTCGCCGGCGTCGCGCTGCTGACCAGCCTTCTGACCCTGAGCAACTCCCGCCTTCCATATCTCGCGCCGTTATGGGCGATCGGCCTGACCCGACGACAGTTGGCGGGCATCGAGCTGCTCAAGACGCTGTCCATTGCGTTCTTCACCGCGCTGCTGGCGCTGCCGCTGGGCCTGCTGGTGGCGTGGTGCCTGATCGCGGTGGTCAACGTCAGGGCATTCGGCTGGCGGCTGCCGCTCCATGTCTTTCCGCTGCATCTGGCCGAGCTTCTCGGCGTCGCGATGCTGGCGTCCCTGCTGGCGATGCTGGTGCCGGTCATCAGGCTGATACGCATGCCGCCGGCGGCGCTGATCAAGGTCTTCGCCGATGAGCGTTAGGGCACGATTCTCGCGACGCGCGTTTGCGGCGGGACTGGCCGCGCTTGGACTCGGACGAAAGACCGCGTTGGCGCAGGGGTTCGCAGGGCTTGGGGGTGATGCGTCCGGATTCGCCGCGGTCACGCCGGGCCGGCGCTTTGTGTTTCCGGCCGATCACGGTTCTCACCCCGATTATCGCATCGAGTGGTGGTACCTCACCGCCAACCTCGACGACGAAGACAATAACGCATACGGCGCGCAGTGGACCTTGTTCCGGCTGGCGATGCAGCCGGGACCGCAGCGCGAAGGCTGGGCGAGCCAGCAGATCTGGATGGGACATGCCGCCGTCACCCGCGCCGACACCCACCGCTACAGCGAAACCTTTGCGCGTGGCGGCGTCGGTCAGGCCGGCGTCGAGGCGGAGCCGTTTCGCGCCTGGATCGATTCATGGCAGATGCGCGGGCTCGATCCGATGTCGGCGGTTAAGATAGCGCCGCTCCAGGTCAACGCGTCAGGCGCGGATTTCAGCTACGCGCTGAAGCTCGATGCGACGCGGCCGCTCGTGCTCGAAGGCGATGCGGGCTACAGCGTGAAATCCCAGCGCGGACAGGCGTCCTACTACTATAGCCAGCCGTTTTTCACGGCGAACGGGACCGTCACGATCGACGGCAAGTCCGCGAACGTCCGCGGACAGGCCTGGATGGACCGCGAATGGAGCAGCCAGCCGCTGGCCGCCGACCAGACCGGTTGGGACTGGTTTTCCCTGCACCTTGAGAGCGGCGAAAAACTGATGCTGTATCGCCTGCGGCAAAACCAAAGCGAGCCCTATCTGACGGGCAACTGGATCGAAGCGGATGGGCGATCGGTCGTGCTGTCCGCAAATTCCATCGCCATGACGCCGACGGCGACAACCGAGGTCGCGGGCCGCAAACTGCCGACACACTGGCGCATCGCCGTTCGCGAACGGAATTTCACGATCGAAACCGTCCCGCTGAATCCGGCGAGCTGGATGGGGACGCGCTTTTCCTATTGGGAGGGCCCGATCAGCTTCACCGGCACGCACCGGGGCGTCGGCTATCTTGAAATGACGGGTTATTGACCGAGGCCACCCGCGGCCCGGCGCGCGATCCATGGCGCCCCCTCGTGTTGATGAAGGCGACGACGAAGCCGGCTGTTGCCATATCGGTTCCCTCTGCCTTACACTTTTCACCTTGCCGCCTTGTTGAGGTCAAAGCAGACAGCCTCCTTCTCGATACGCGGAACGCCGGACTCCGGCGCAACAACCAACCCGGAAATCCGATGTTGTTCAGATCAAAACCCGCAGTTTCCCAGCCTGACCCGCACGACGCCATCGTCGCACAGCTTCGCGAGCTGGCGCCGCGGATCAAGCAAGACCGGTCTGAAATTCAGGAGACCTCTTCAACCGCGCAGACGGCTCAGCCGGTCGCCGAGCCACTGTTCGAGGCCGCCCCTTCGAACGACAATGCCGAGGCGCTCCTCAGAACGATCCCGCCCGCGCGGCCTCGTCGCGGTGTCCTCCTCAAGGTACTGCTGGCCATTTGCGCCGGCGTTGCCGCAGCAATGGTCTGGCACTCCTACGGCGAACAGGCAAAGCAGAGGCTTTCCGAACTCATGCCGCAGCTTCTGACGGAAGCTCCCGCATCGTCGGCAAACGCAGACGGGGCTGAAGCGCAGGACACGGCGGCTCAGGTGGCCGCGCCTCAACCGGATTCCGAAGCAGAACCCGCGCAAACGGCTGTGGCGGACACTCCCCAGCCCTCGACACCGTCGATGGACGCCGTTACGCCCCCGACGCAAGCACCAGCGGCACAAGCCGCCCCTCCTGACGAGACCGCGCAAAAGCTCGAGGCCATGGCGACCGACATCGCCACGCTGAAACAGACAGTCGAAGAGTTGCGAACCAGCGAACAGCAGTTACGCCGGGAGATGGCCGCAGAACGCGAAGCGCGCGCCAAGCCGGTGCAGCACGCGGCCAAGCCTACACCGCCGCGACGACAACGCACTTCGCCGCAGGCGGCGGCCGCTCCATACACCCCTCCCGCTTCCCATGCCTCGCCGCCGCCGGCGACAGAAAGACGGATATACCCGCAAGAATCGATGCAACGCGACGCCGCGGTCCCGCCCGCGCCTGCACCCGCCCGGCTTCCGCCGCAGCCGGGAGACGACAGCGCCCCGCGGCCGCCGATGCCATTGCGGTAAACCCCGCGGCGGTAAACCACGCGCGCTTCATCGCCCGTTTTCAACGACGGTCTTCATGGAGCGCGATGAAGCGCGTGCCGTTCATGGCGTCCATGCTGATGCCGTCGACCTTGACGAAAGACTTGCTCGTATCGTCCGGCGAGCGCTCTCAGCGCCGTGGAAGTCGGGCGGCAATGCCAATCCCCGCTCATTCCGGGAGCCGCGATTCTGGCGTGCGCCGGATGCGTGCGTGTCGGCTTTTCCGTGCTGGCGACACTCAAGCCTAAATGGCAGTTTCGAGCGAAGCGGATACCCGTTCGCGTCAAGAAAACGCGTCAAATCAAAATCATAAAGCCTCGCTTCTGATTCCATCAGAAGCGGAAGGCTTTAGGGAACGGTCGCCGGCGGCAGCGCCAGCACGGAATAGATCGCCTCTGCATCGCGCGAGGCGCGCAGCTTGTTGGCGATGTCCTGATCGCGCAGCAACCGTGCAATTCGCGCCAAGGCCTTCAGATGATCCGCGCCGGCGCCCTCAGGCGCCAGCAGCAGGAAAATCAGATCGACCGGCTGGCCATCCATCGCCTCGAAATCGATCGGGCGATCGAGCCGTGCGAACAGGCCGAATATCTTGTCGAGTTTCTGCAGCTTGCCGTGCGGAATCGCGACGCCGTAGCCGACCGCCGTGGTTCCGAGCTTCTCGCGCCGCAACAGCACCTCGAAAATGGCGCGATCGTTCTGCCCCGTCAATTCAGAAGCGCGCGCCGCCAGTTCCTGCAGCGCCTGTTTCTTGCTGTTGACTTTCAATGCAGGAATGATCGCCTCGGGTGCGACCAGGTCGGTAATCATCATATGACGTTCCGAGGTGAGTTTTGCCGTCAGGTTGCAAAGATACGTCAGACAAGCAGCAACGCGCGTGAGCCCTCATACGGGGGAACGCACATGATTCGCGGTTGGCGGCCCTCCGGCCGGGTGACCGGCCTTATAGTCTAACGCGAGCCGGATGCCAATTCCTGAACTTTTGTCCCGCCCGGTAGAAAAACCGATCCTGAGGGGCCGGGGATCCGGCATCACGATGATTTTGGATCGAATCGATCCAAAATCATCGATGTGATCGATTCTAATCTTTTGGGCGGGACGCGGGTGAAAAACCGCGGCACACTCATCCCGCTCCAGGATCGGCCTCCCAGGCGTCAATGACGGCAGATCATGCCGAACCATTGACCGCCGGCGGATCAATCCAGCCCACGTTGCCGTCGGGCCTGCGATAGATCACGTTGACGCGGCCGCTGGAGCCATGCTGAAAAACCAGTACGGGCACGCCGGTGAAATCAAGCTCCATGACCGCCTCGCTGACCGAGAGCCGCCGGAGCGACGTCGTGGCCTCCGCGATGATGACCGGATTGAAGGCGGTGACCTCGTCTTCGCCATCGACGGCGGGCGCCTCGATGACGTAGCTCGGCGCGTCGAGCTCGGCGATGGCTTCCGCCGCGGCATGCGCCTTGCGGGCCGAACGATCCTTGAGGCGGCTCTTGTAGCGGCGCAACCGCTTCTCGATCTGCAGCAGCGCCTGATCGGCGCTCATATAGGCATCCGCGGCGTTGGATTCGGCTTCGAGCGTCACTCCGGAATCCAGATGCAGCGCGCAGTCGGTGCGGAACCCGAAACCATCCTTGCTCAGCGTGATATGACCCGAATACTTTCCGTCGAAATATTTTCGGAGAACTTCGTCGGTGCGACCGCTGAGGCGCCCGCGCAGCGCCTCGCCGACATTGATGCTCTTGCCCGAGATTCGAAGTGTCATGGCACGCCTCGTCCATCATGAGTAGGAATGGATTATCAGGCGTGGCGGGCGCGCAATCAAGCGGGCGTGGCGTCGCTGGAGCGGTCGGCGGACGGGCCGGACGCCGTTCCCGGCTTGCCGGGAAGGTTCTGCTTGTCGCGGCGGCGCTGCACCGAGGATGGAATGCGCAGCGCTTCGCGATATTTTGCGACGGTGCGGCGGGCGATATCGATGCCGGCTTCGCGCAATTGTTCCACGATGGTGTCGTCGGAGAGGACGGCCGCCGGATCCTCCGCCTCGATTAGCCGCCTGATGTGATGACGGACGGCCTCCGCCGAATGGGCGTCGCCGCCATCGGCTGAGGCGATCGATGCGGTGAAGAAATACTTCAGCTCGAAGATGCCGCGATTGGTCGCCATGTATTTGTTGGCGGTGACGCGCGACACCGTCGATTCGTGCATCTGGATCGCATCCGCCACGACCTTGAGATTGAGGGGTCGCAGGCGTGCGATGCCGTGCGTGAAAAAGCCGTCCTGCTGGCGCACGATCTCGGTCGCAACCTTGAGAATAGTGCGGGCGCGCTGATCGAGCGCGCGGACCAGCCAGGTGGCGTTCTGCAGGCAGTCGGTGAAATAGGTCTTGTCGCCGTCCTTGCGAATCGTCTTCGACAGTTCCGCATAGTAGCTCTGGTTGACCAGCACGCGCGGCAGCGTATCGCTGTTGAGTTCCACGAGCCAGCCGCCGTCCGGGCCCGGCCGCACGTAGACGTCCGGCACTACGGTTTGCGTGCGCGTGGTGCCGAACTTCAATCCGGGCTTGGGATCGAGGTGGCGGATTTCTCCGATCATCTCGGCGAGGTCTTCGTCGTCGACACCGCAGATCCTGCGCAAGGCGGCGAAGTCGCGTTTCGCCAGCACGTCGAGATGCTCGATCAGCGCCCGCATCGCCGGATCGTAGCGGTCCTTCTCGCGCAACTGGATCGCAAGGCATTCGCTCAAGCCGCGGGCGCAGATCCCCGGCGGATCGAAGGTCTGCAGCGCCGCCAGCACGGCAGCGACGTCGCCTGCACCGGCGCCGAGCTTGTCGCCGACCTCGCCCAAGTCGGGCGGAAGGTAACCGGCATCGTCGACGAGATCGATCAGATATCGCCCGATCATGCGCTGCGCCGGCTCCGTGACCGCGACCGCGAGCTGTTCGGCGAGATGCTCGGCGAGCGTGACCTCAGCGGCGGCGAAGGCTTCGAGATTGTAGCTGTCGTCGCTCGAGGCACCGCCGCCCCATTCGGTGAATACGCTCGGCGCGGAATCCTGCGCGGTGCGCGCCGCGGCTTCGGAGGGTTCTTCCGGAAAGACGTTCTCGAGACCGCTGTCGAAGGTCTGCTCGATCTCGGTGCGGCTGCCGAGATCGCGGTTCATCCACTCCTCAGACGCGGATTCGGAATCCTGGCCGCCAGGGCGATCGCCCGCGCCGTCGTCCTCGAACGCCGCGGCCTCGCCGTCCGAAAAGCCCGCGGCGGTTTCGGAGGGCGTGGAGTCCGTCGCCACCGAATCAGGACCGTCATCGCCGGCACGCTCCAGCAGCGGGTTGCGTTCAAGCTCGCTCTCGACGAATGCGGCAAGGTCAAGATTGGACAGTTGCAGCAGCTTGATCGCCTGCATGAGTTGCGGCGTCATCACCAGCGACTGGGACTGTCGAAATTCGAGTCTCTGCGTCAGCGCCATGCCAAGACCGGTCCAAGGGTTGGTCCGATTCTTGCTTAACTTTTTTGCGGACGGATGTACACGGCTTGACGGCGGCGAAAATCGGCTAGAGGCGGAATTCCTCGCCAAGGTAAAGCCGGCGCACGTCGGGATCGTTGACGATTTCCTCGGGGTGCCCCTCGGTCAGGACCTCGCCGGCATAGACGATGTAAGCACGATCAGTGAGGCCGAGCGTCACACGGACATTGTGGTCGGAGATCAACACGCCGATGCCGCGATTGGTGAGATGGCGGACTAGGACCTGGATGTCGCCGACCGCAATCGGGTCAATGCCGGCGAACGGCT
>JBIQHO010000511.1:0-1762 GCA_044508545.1 Bradyrhizobiaceae bacterium
GCATCGCCGGCAGGTGGTCTGCCTCGTCGGAGAGTCCGGTTCAGGCAAGTCGGTAACGGCGTCGGCGGTGATGAGCCTGTTGCCTAAGGGCGTGCTGCGGGTGACCGGCGGGCGCATCCTTCTTGAAGGGGAAGACGTTCTTGCGGTAACCCCCGAGCGGCTGTGCGCCTTGCGCGGCAACCGCATGGCGATGGTGTTTCAGGAGCCGTTGACGGCGCTCAACCCGGTGATGCGGGTCGGCGATCAAATCGCCGAGGTGCTTCATTTGCATCGTCCCGATCTGACGGCCACGCAGGCCGAGGCGAGAGTCCTCGAACTGATGGCCGACGTTCAATTGCCTGAGCCGGCGGCGCTGCGCCGGGTCTATCCGCATCAGTTGTCCGGCGGCCAGCGGCAGCGGATCATGATTGCCATGGCGCTGGCGCTGGAGCCGGCGCTGATCATTGCCGACGAACCGACCACTGCGCTGGACGTCACGACGCAAGCGCAGATCCTGCGGTTGTTTCGCGAGCTTCTGACCAAGCACGACAGTGGCGTGCTGCTCATTACCCATGATTTCGGTGTGGTGACCGATGTCGCGGATCATGTCGCTGTCATGCGGCAGGGCCGTATCGTGGAGCAGGGCGCGCCGGCCGCCGTGCTGGGCGCGCCGCAGCATCCTTATACCAAGGCCCTGATCGATGCTGTGCCACGTTTCCGCTTCCGGCCCGCGCCTGCCGAAACTGCGCTTGTTTTGGAAGCGCGGAATTTGCGATTGGTCTATCAAAGCGGCGGCTTCTTCAAGAGGGGGCGGGAAACCGTGGCGCTGGACGACGTCTCGTTCAAACTCGCCGCGGGAGAAACGCTGGGCATTGTGGGCGAATCCGGCTCCGGCAAGACCAGCCTTGCGAAGTGCCTCGTGAGGTTCGAGACGCCGCAGGCCGGCGCAATGCTGTTCAGGGGACGTGACATCGCCAGGCAGAAGGGCGCTGAACTCAGGAGCCTGCGGTGTCATATCCAGATGGTGTTTCAGGATCCCTACAAATCGCTGAATCCACGTCAGCGCATCGGCGCCTCGCTGATCGAAGGACCGATCCAGCATGGCGTTACCCGTCAGGCTGCCATCGCGCGCGCCGCGGATCTGATGCAACTCGTCGGCCTCAAGGCGGATGCGCTGCAACGTTTTCCGCACGAGTTTTCAGGCGGCCAGCGCCAGCGGATCTGCATCGCGCGCGCACTGGCGATGGAGCCGGCGGTGATCGTCGCCGATGAAGCCGTCTCGGCGCTCGATGTGTCCGTACAGGCGCAGGTGTTAGAGCTGTTCGAGCAATTGCGCCGCAAGCTCGGCTTCGCGATGGTCTTCATCACGCATGATCTGCGCGTCGCATCCAACATTTGCGACCGCGTTGCGGTGATGCACCGTGGACGGATCGTCGAAATGGGTTCAACCTCGGACATCTTCAAGAGTCCTCGCGAAGCCTACACACGCGAGCTACTCGCGGCGATCCCCGGGCAGCAAAACCTGCTCGCTACAGAACCGGCATGATGCCGATCCAACGTTCGAGGCCAACCATGACAACAAATGCCGAACTCTATGCCCGCCGCGAGGCTGCCGTCGTCAGGGGGATCGGGCATTCGACGCAAATTGTCGCGGCGCGCGCCGACAATGCCGAAGTCTGGGACGTCGAAGGCAAGCGTTACGTCGATTTCGCCGGCGGCATCGCGGTCTTGAATACCGGGCACTGCCACCCGCGCGTCATGGCCGCGGTCCGGGCGCAGATGG
>JBIQHO010000512.1:0-1759 GCA_044508545.1 Bradyrhizobiaceae bacterium
GGGCCGCAGGATGCGCCGTTGTGCGATCGTCTGGTCACCGGAAAGCTGACCGCCGAAGCCAGGACGATTGCGGCTGAGGGCTGGAGGCGGATCGAGGTTGCCGCTTTTGCTTAATCGCCGGATGGCTGGGCCGCGCGCGGCAGGAAGAGATGCACACTCGTCCCCGAACCAACCTCGCTCTCGATCCGAATATGCCCGCCGGACTGGCTGATGAAACCGTAGACCTGGCTAAGGCCGAGTCCCGTGCCGTGTCCATCTCTCTTGGTTGTGAAGAAAGGCTCGAACACCTGCTCCAGAGTTTGAGGGCTCATTCCACACCCGGTATCCCTAACGCTGACTCGGATGAACCGGCCTCTCGCGTTCGAAACATTGCCAAGGCCGTTCGCTAGACTGCTGGTTTCGACAGTGAACGTGCCAGCCCCAGACATTGCATCGCGGGCGTTGACGGCCAGGTTGAGGATGGCGACTTCAAACTGATTGACGTCGATGTGCACGGGTCCAAGGTGGGGATCGAGATTGGTCTGCACCACGATCCGCTCTCCCAGTGCCTGGGTCAGCATCTCGGCGAGGGACTTGATGTGGCCGTTCAGGTCGAGCACCCGAGGCGACAGGGTTTGCCGACGGGAGAAGGCCAGCAATTGCTGGAGGATCGCGCCACCATTCTGTATTCTCTTGCGAAGTTCATCGATCAAAACACCGACTTTCGGGTCGGACGGATCGTCGGCGATTTGCGTCTCGAGAAGCCGCACGCCCGAATCGATGACGGCGAGCAGATTGTTGAAGTCGTGGGCGACCCCGGCGGCGATCCGGCCAATCGCCTCCATCTTCGCCGATTGCTGTCGCTGCTCCGCCCGCGCGCGCTGCGCTGACACGTCCCGCAGGTTCGCAAGAAGCGCCGGACGCCCGTCCCAGGTCACATCGACGACACGCATTTCAACTTCCGCCTCGGGTCGTCCGGGGCGATGGATAGTGATCGCAGCCGTCTCATCGGATACGACCGGGCGCCCGAGCGGCACACGCAGGAGCTGTTCGCGCGGCTGACCGAATATCTCGGTGGCTGCCGGATTGGCATACAGAACCGCTCCTTCCGGATCGACGACCAGGATACCGTCCGCGGTGTTTTCGACCAGCAGACGAAAGCTCGGCTGGCTCAAGCCGGCAATATGAAGATCGTCGCCGGCGTCAATGAGCTCGGCGATGCTTCGCGGGGATAAGGTGGCGCTGCTCATGTGGTCGGACCGCCCGCCATCGCACCATCGCCGAATACGCTGGGCGCGCCGCCGAAGGCTTCGCCGAGATGCATACCGGAACTGTCGATCGTAAAGCGCCTGATCTGCTTGTCGTGTTCACTGCCACGCATCTTCAGAACCATGAGGCCGCGATGCATGACGTCCGCCTGCTGGATGTAACGCAGCAGGATGATCGAGTCGGTGAGAGTGGAAATATGCTGCTCGCTGGCGCTATAGCCACCGACCAGCGACTTGTCCGTGGCCGTGCACAATCCGGCGATCTCATGTTTCTTGATGAACGAGGTCAGGCTGATCAGGAACTCGCGGAAACCCGTCTCCGGCGCGATGCGCTCCAGCGCCGAGAGGCTGTCGATCGCTAGCCGGTCAGGTTTGAATTCCTCCACGAGCTCGCGGACAGTCAGCAGGTGATCGGGCAGGCTCTGCGCTTCGGGATAGAGGCAGATCACCTTGAGCCTGCCTTCGGCTTCCATGGTTTCGAAGTCGACGCCCCAGCCGCGCGCGTTGCGGAA
>JBIQHO010000082.1:0-12252 GCA_044508545.1 Bradyrhizobiaceae bacterium
GCTGTCGCCGCCGTCACGGGAAGCATCAGACGGCACGATGGCGATCGATCCCGCCACCCGCGCCAACCTCGAACTGACGCGTACGCTCGCGGGCGAACGGCGCGGCTCGCTGCTCGACGCCATCGACCGCACGGTGACGGCGGCGGGGTCGCGGCTGCTGTCCCAGCGGCTGGCGGCGCCGCTGACGGACAGCGCCGCCATCGCGCGGCGGTGTGAGGCCGTCGCCGCATTCGTGTCCGACAACGCGGCCTGCGATGACATCCGCGCCGTATTGCGCGCGGCGCCCGATATGTCGCGGGCGCTGGCGCGGCTTTCGGTCGGCCGCGGCGGTCCGCGCGATCTCGCAAGCCTGCGCGACGGCATCGTTGCCGCCGATCAGGCCCTGACGCGGCTATCCGCACTGTCCGATCCGCCGAAAGACATCGCCGCGGCAATGGCGGCGCTGCAGCGCCCCTCCCGCGATCTCGCGCGTGAACTCGGCCGGGCGCTCGCAGACGAACTGCCGCTGACCAAGCGCGACGGCGGCTTCGTTCGCGAGGGCTACGAGGGCGCGCTCGACGAGGCGCGAAAACTGCGCGACGATTCCCGCCTCGTGGTGGCGGCGATGCAGGCCCGCTACGCCGAGGAGACCGGCGTCAAGGCGCTCAAGATCCGCCACAACAACGTGCTCGGCTATTTCGTCGAGGTGACTGCGCAGCACGGCGACAGGCTGATGAGCGCGCCGCTCAACGCCACTTTCATCCATCGCCAGACGCTGGCCGGCCAGGTGCGCTTCACCACATCGGAACTCGGCGAGATCGAAGCCAGGATCGCCAATGCCGGCGACCGCGCGCTCGGCCTCGAACTGGAGATTTTCGACCGGCTCGCCGCGATGGCGGTCGAGGCCGGAGACGACCTGCGCAACGCCGCGCACGCCTTCGCGCAACTGGATGTCGCGGCCTCGCTCGCCAGGTTAGCGGCCGACGAGAATTACACCCGGCCGGAGGTCGATGCCTCGCTCGGCTTCGCCGTCGAGGGCGGCCGCCATCCGGTGGTCGAGCAGGCGCTCAAGCGCGCCGGCCAGCCCTTCATCGCCAATGCCTGCGATCTGTCGCCGGGCCCGGGCCAGACCTCCGGACAGATCTGGCTGCTCACCGGCCCGAACATGGCGGGCAAATCGACGTTCCTGCGCCAGAACGCGCTGATCGCGCTGATGGCGCAGATCGGCAGCTTCGTGCCGGCGAGCCGCGCGCGCATCGGCATGATCGACCGGCTGTTCTCGCGCGTCGGCGCGGCCGACGATCTGGCGCGCGGCCGGTCGACCTTCATGGTGGAGATGGTGGAAACCGCCGTCATCCTCAATCAGGCATCGGAGCGCTCGCTGGTGATCCTCGACGAGATCGGACGCGGCACCGCGACCTTCGACGGCCTGTCGATCGCGTGGGCGGCGATCGAGCACCTGCACGAAACCAACCGCTGCCGCTCGCTGTTCGCAACGCACTATCACGAACTCACCGCACTGTCGGCAAAGCTGCCACGGCTGTTCAACGCCACCGTGCGGGTGAAGGAATGGCACGGCGAGGTGGTGTTCCTGCACGAGGTGCTGCCGGGCGCCGCCGACCGCTCCTACGGCATCCAGGTGGCGAAGCTCGCCGGCCTGCCGTCATCCGTGATCGCACGCGCCAAATCGGTGCTGGCAAAACTGGAGGCTCAGGATCGCGGATCGACCGTGCGCGCGCTGGTCGACGACCTGCCGCTGTTCGCGGTGCCGTCGCGCGCCACCGAGGAATCCGCGCCGTCCGGAGAAACCGCGCAACTGGTCGAGGCGTTGAAAGCCCTGCATCCCGACGAGATGTCGCCGCGCGAGGCGCTGGATGCGCTCTATGCTCTCAAGGCGAAACTGCCGAAACAGTAACCAGCGTGCCGCGATGCCGCGAAATCTCCCCTCCACTGTCGATGTCGCCATCATCGGCGCCGGCGCCGCCGGACTCGGCGCGGCCGACGCGCTGAAGGACTCCGGCCTCTCCATTATCGTGCTGGAAGCGCGCGACCGCGTCGGCGGACGCGCCCGCACCATCGTGCCGGCTCCCGGCATCGTCTTCGATCTCGGCTGCGGATGGCTGCATTCGGCCGACAAGAATTCTTTTATTGCGATCGCGGACCGCCTCGGTTTCGACATCGACAAAACCCCGCCGCCATGGCGCGATCAGAGCTTCAACGCCGGATTCCCGGCGACCGAGCGGCAGGATTTCTTTGCCGCGCTCGATGCATTTGACGAGCGGACGAAAGAAGCCGCGAAAGGCGACACCGACAGCGCCGCCAGCCTGCACCTCGCGCCGGGCAACCGCTGGAATCCGATGATCGATGCGATTTCCGGCTATGTAAACGGCTGCGAACTCGATTCCGTCTCGGTCCACGACACGGCCGCCTATGAGGACACCGGGATCAACTGGCGGGTGCGGCGCGGCTATGGCGCGCTGATCGGGGCCTATGGCCGGCCTTTCCCGGTGGCGCTGAACACGCGGGTGTGGCGCATCGATCATTCCGGCTTGCAACTGCGCATTGAAACCTCAAAGGGCACGCTGACGGCGGCTCAAGTCATCGTGACGGTGCCGACCAGCCTGATCGCGAACGAATCGATCCGCTTCCACCCCGAACTGCCCGCGAAGGTGAACGCTGCCGCCGGCCTGCCGCTCGGCGTCGACGACAAGGTGATGCTGGCGCTCGATGATCCCCAGGATTCCGAACACGCGCTGCCAAAGGACGGCAACCTGCGCGGCGCAACCATGCAGACCAAAACGGGCGCCTACCATCTGCGTCCGTTCGGCCAGCCCTGCATCGAGGGATTTTTCGGCGGCAGCTTCGCGCGCGAACTTGAAGACGCCGGCGACGGCGCACTCGCGGCGCAAGCGATCGAGGAGATCGTGGCGCTGCTCGGCTCGGATTATCGAAGGAAGCTGAAACCGCTGGCGGAATCGCGCTGGGCCCGCGACCCCTTTGCATCGGGAGCATATTCCCATGCGCTGCCGGGCCACGCCGGCGACCGCGCCGTGCTGGCTGCGCCGGTGGATAGCCGGCTTTTCTTCGCGGGCGAGGCCACCTCGCCGAACTCCTTCTCCACGGCGCATGGCGCGCGCGACAGCGGCGCGCGGGCAGCGCGGGAGGCGATGGAGACCGTGCGATTGCCAAAGCGCTGATGCGAAGCCTGTGCGGTCCGTTCCTTTTCGATACAAAACGCCGCACCGGTGACGGTGAGCCCAACATTTTAACCTTTAATTAACGATGGAGCTTGAAGAGCGCGCGCGGACTTGCTTTGATCAAGGCATGAGCACGACCCTGATCGAACTCCGGCCGGCCAAGGTCGCGGATGCATCCGCGGTCGCCGCAACTCATGACGAATCCTGGCGTTCGGCCTATCAGGGCATCATTCCCGGCGCGGAACTGGAAAAGCTGATCAACCGGCGCGGCCCGCTCTGGTGGGACAGCGCGATCCGCAAGGGCAGCCGCGTCAGCGTGCTGGTGTTCGGCGACAAGGTCGCCGGCTATGCCAACTACGGCCACAACCGCGCCCGCAGCCTGCAATATGATGGCGAAATCTACGAGCTTTACCTGCGCCCCGAATTCCAGGGCCTGGGGTTCGGCCGGCGGCTGTTCACCGCTGCCCGGCGCGACCTGCTGCAGAGCGGGCTGAAAAGCATGGTGACCTGGGCGCTGTCCGACAACGAGCCGGCGACCGAGTTCTACCGCGCGCTCGGCGGCCGCATGGTCGCCCGCTCCTCGGAGAGGTTCGGGCCGAAGTCGCTCGACAAGGTGGCGTTCGCCTGGACCGGCTAGTCGAGTGGATGTGAGGGTCGCTCCATCGTCATTCCGGACGCCGCAAAACCGGCGATCCGGAATCCGGAAAACGTGAGAGCCCGTTTCAACTGCGTTGAACCGCACGCGTCGCTTATCTTTTTGTTTGAGCGTGATCTTTTCCGAAAACCGGTTTCCACTTTTCGGGATCATGCTCTAAAGACAATCGGCCAGTCCAGATTCCGGGTTTCGCGCTTTCAGCGTCCCCGGATGATCCAAAAGTTTTCAGCGCTCCGGGCGCCATTGAAGCCGGCCCGCTGCCCGGCCATAGTCGTTTGCCGATTCACTCCCAGACCCACCGCGAGGCGGCCCATGCGTATCGACGCGATCTCGATCGGACCAAATCCGCCACACGAGGTGAATGTCATCATCGAAGTCCCGGTTGGCGGCGAGCCGATCAAGTATGAGATGGACAAGAACGCCGGCACGCTGGTGGTCGACCGGTTTCTCTACACGGCGATGCGCTATCCCGGAAATTACGGCTTCATCCCGCACACGCTGTCGCAGGACGGCGATCCCTGCGATGTCCTGGTCGCCAACACGCGCGGCATCGTGCCCGGCGCCGTGATCAGCGTGCGGCCGGTCGGCGTGCTGTTGATGGAGGACGAGGCCGGCGGCGACGAAAAGATCATCGCGGTCCCGACCTCGAAACTGACCCAGCGCTATGACAAGATAAAGAATTACAGCGACCTGCCGGACATCACGCTGCAGCAGATCCAGCACTTCTTCGAGCACTACAAGGATCTGGAGCCCGGCAAATGGGTCAAGGTGCTGCGCTGGGGCGGCGCGGAGGACGCGCACAGGCTGATCCTGGAAGCCATCGCGCGGGCGCAGGGAAAGTAGCGGGACGAGGTTTTAAAACCGCTACACCCCCGGCGCAGGCAATCCCGCGATCGCGCAGGCGGCGCGGAGCGTATTGACGAGAAGACATGCCACCGTCATCTGGCCGACGCCGCCGGGCACCGGCGTCACCGCGCCGCCGACCTTCATGGCCTCGTCGAACGCGACGTCGCCGACCAGGCGGGTCTTGCCCTCGGCCGCAGGCAGCCGCGTGATGCCGACATCGATCACGGTCGCGCCCGGCTTGAGCCAGTCGCCGCGCACCATCTCGGCCTTGCCGACCGCCGCATAGACCAGATCGGCACGGCGACAGAGTTCAGGCAGATTGCGCGAGCGCGAATGCGCGATGGTCACCGTGGCGTTTTCGTTGAGCAGCAACTGCACGAGCGGCCGTCCCACCAGATTGGAGCGGCCGATCACGATGGCGTCCATGCCTTCCAGCGAGGCGTGCACGCTTTTGGTCAGAATGATGCAGCCGAGCGGCGTGCATGGCGACAGTGCGGGCAGGCCGCCGGCAAGACGGCCGGCGTTGTGCGGATGCAGGCCGTCGACGTCCTTCGCCGGATCGATGGAAGCGACGATGGTTTCGGTATCGAGCCTCTTCGGCAGCGGCAGTTGGACCAGAATGCCGTGCACGGCGGGATCGGCGTTCAGTTTCGCCACCAGCGCCAGCAGGTCCGCCTGCGCCACATCGGCCGGCAGGACGTGTTCGAACGAGGCCATGCCGGCGGCCTGGGTCTGCTTGTGCTTGTTGCGGACATAGACTTCGCTCGCGGGATCGTTGCCGACCAGCACGACGGCAAGGCCGGGAGTCAGCCCGTGATCGCGCTTCACCCGCGCCACCTCATCGGCCACCCGCGCGCGCAAGTCCGCCGCGATGACTTTTCCATCGATGATTTTGGCCGTCATGCTGATCCCCGGGCTTGCCGGGGTCTTTCACCGCGTCATGGAAACGGGTGAAAGACCCTGGCTTCTTGATTTGACGCGTTTTCGTCACGCGAACCGGATTCCACTTCGCTCGAAAACGCTCTAGTGGAGTGAATTTGACATTCGCTACCCACTTTGCAGCGAACGTGTCAGGCGAATGTCAAATTCAAAACTCCACTAGAAACCTGATAGTTGCTAGTGGTCCTTTGATTCTAACATTTGCAAGAACTCCCTGCGGCAACGGGATGCAAATGTTAGAATTGGACCACTAGTCTGGTTGAGCCGCGGTCAAGGCGCGAAGGGCATGGCCGAGCCTGACGGGATCCCCGCCAACCGCGACCTGCTTCAGCCGCGAGGTCGCTCCCGCGCGTATCCGGACATCGGTTTTGCGCACCCCCAGCGCCTTCGCCAGCACCGCCACGACGGCGCGATTGGCTTCGCCGCCCTCGGCGACGGCGCGCACGTGAAGCTTCACCACCGGGCGTCCGTCAGCCAGCGTCTCGATACCATCGATCCCGTCGCGACCGCCGCGCGGCGTCACCCGGAGCGCGATGCTGAGCCCCTCCGGAGAATACCGCCACGGCTCCATCAAACCGCCGGTCAGAACACGGCGGGATAGATGTAATAGGTGATGACCCGCTGCATGAAGAGGATGATCAGGATCAGGATGATCGGGGAGATGTCGAGCCCGCCGAGATTGGGCAGCATCCGACGGATCGGCGCCAGCAGGGGCTCGGTGATCCGCTCCAGAAAATCGGCCACCGCGGCCACGAACTGATTGCGGGTATTCACCACATTGAAGGCAATCAGCCAGGACAGGATCGCCGAGGCAATCAGCAGCCAGACATAGAGGTCGAGGATGATGAGGACGATATCCAGTATGGCTCGCATGGGGAATTAGCTCGCGGGTTTGGTCGTGGATTCGACCGATGGAGTGAATTTGACATTCGCGACCCCACCTAGCCGCGCGTCCCGGACGCGAATGGACCACCAGTGTAGCGGTTCAACCGTTCTCTTCACCTTTGGCCAAAGCTCCGTCAAGAGCACTTATGAACCGAACAATATCGGGAGCATCGGTCTCTCGTCTCCCCGGCATTCGAAATTCGCCCCAGGCGGCGAAGCCAGGCGGCGAACCTTCGCATCCGGACAATACGAGGCCGCCAAAATACCGTTTCGGTTCCCGCCAAACAAGGGACGTCCGGGACAATGGAGTCTGGGAGCCTTTCCGCTTCTGTCGAAATCAGAAGCGGGGCCCTATGATTTTGATTCGACGCATTTTCTTGACGCGAACCGGTCTCCACTTCGCTCGAAAACGCTCTAAATGCGGATACCAGCCGTTCTTGACTTGCCGTTGGCGAGGACTGTAAATGGCGGCGTTTTACGGTCGCCGCATTGTTCGCCGGCCGTGGACGGGGCCATAGCTCAGCTGGGAGAGCGCGTCGTTCGCAATGACGAGGTCGGCGGTTCGATCCCGCCTGGCTCCACCAATGATCCCCTTCCGAAAACCGCTGATGCTGCGCCACCGCGGCAGGACGTCACGGCCGTTTCCGCATCTGGAAGCCGGCAACCCCCCACAGGACGAAGTCGCGCGGAAACAGCCGAAGCAGGAACGGCACGATTTTGATGCCAAGACCGGGCAGCACGGCCCTCTTGTTGGCCATCAGCGCCCGGTAGCCGTCCGTAGCGACGTCCTTTGCGGATACGTTGAGAATCGCGGAATCAAAGCCCGGCTTGAGCCCCGCCCGCGCCTGAAATCCGGACGGCACCGGACCCGGGCAGATCACGGTGACCCGGACCCCGAGCGGACCCAGTTCGCCGCGCAGCGCCTCGCTGAACGACAGGACATAGGCTTTTGTTGCATAATAGACCGCCATGCCGGGGCCCGGCAAAAATCCGCCGATCGAGCCGACGTTGAGAACGCCGCCGCGCAGGCGGATCAGGCTTGGGGCGAAATGCAAGGTCATATCCGTCAGCGCCCGGATGTTGAGGTCGATCATCGCAAGCTGATCGGCGCGGTCCAGTTCGGCAGCCCGGCCGAACAATCCATACCCGGCATTGTTCACCAGGTACTTGACCTCGACACTTTCGGCGGTGAGCGCCGCGGCGACCCGGTCGGCCGCATCCGCCTCGCCGAGATCGCAGGGGATCACGATCGGCGGCATGCGGCCCGATGCGGCGATTTCAGCCGCGAGCGCATTGAGGCAATCGGCGCGCCGGGCGACCAGAGCCACCCTGTGCCCATGGGCGGAGAATACCCGCGCGAACTCGGCGCCGATCCCCGAGGACGCGCCTGTTATCAATGTCACCGGGTTGATCACGATCCACGCTCTTGAAACGACATAAACACAAATGACATAAACACGGCCTGAGGGCGGACCGTTTCAGCATGGAGCGTCGCGGTCTTCAACACACCGGCGCGAGGTACAGCTCAAATATTCCGCTTTACATTGCAACCGGAAACCCGAGCCAGCCGAACGCCTGCCCGGCGCTTCACCCCCACCCGACACCTCAATCTGGCGGATCCGCCGCCGCCGACCGCTTGCCGACGCGATGCTTGAGTTCGATGCGGTCGCGCGAGGAAACCGCCAGGAGATCGGCGGCGCGCCACACCACGTTCTCCTCGAATTCGCTGACGTGACCGTCCGCGTAAACCAGTTCCCACATCATTTCGACGATGCGCAAACGGTCCTCGTCATTCAGCGCGCGCATGATCACGCTGGTGAAATGATAGAGGTCGACCGCCTCGCCCTCTACCAGAGTCGCCGCTTCGATCAGCTTGTCGGCGGTGCCGGGATCCAGATCAAAGCGGGTTTCGATCAGTTCGTGCAGCTTGCGGACTTCGACGTCGGAAGGCGCACCGTCGAGCGAGATGATATGGACGAACAGCGCAGTCGCCGCGAGCTTGCATCCCGTTTCATCGAATGACCGGTTTTCAGGCGTTTCGGATGATACAACGTCGGCGATGAAATGGCGCAGCCTGTCGAGCATTGGTCCGTCCGCCGCAATGTTTAACGCAATGTCTGGAATGTCACGCGACAGCGTTCATAACACGGAAATCAATCGTGCACCCTGCGCGGAGGTTCCCCCGCGAGGATTACAGTTCGGCAAGGCCGCGTGGCCGCGGCTCACTGGCCGTGCTCGACCAGGGTCCGGGCGCACCGCTTGCTGAGCCTGGCGCGATGTTCCTTCAAGCAGGCGAGCACAACCATATCGCCGTCGTTCATCTTGGACCGGCAATACCGCGCCACGTCGCGCGCGCAGTCGGAATGGTGTTTCTGCGCGGCGCTTTGCGCCGATGCGGCAGCGGTCATCCCGAGAACGGAGAGAAGCGATAAAATGGTGGCGAGGCGGATCATCGGCGCTCCATCAGTTCGGTTGAAATCTGCCCGCGCCTTGCAAAAAAACCGGGCGGCAATCCCCTGATTCAACGTCGTTGAATTCAGACTTTAAGACGGAAGCAATTCCTCTCCTGAGATAACCTTCTCTACCGCTGCTATGCCGCGATTGGCCAATTGTATTTTGTGCCGGACTCCCGAACGCCAGGCAACGATCATGGCGTGTGCCGCGTCCTGCCGCAGCTCTGCACGCCGGGCCGCGTGCCCCGAGAATGTCAGATAGCGCATCACGATGTCGAGCGCCCCGCTCAAAACAGCCGGGTTTACGTCCAAGGGCCAGAGGTACGGCAACATCATACACGCCTCATCGCGCACGGCGTAGAAAGCATCCACGCCCTGAAAGGGTTCCAAAAACTAACCGGAGATGCGCGCCTTGGCTACACGAAAGCTTCCGGATTTTCAAACCCACAGCCGCTCCGTCATTCGCTCCGCCATGTGGCTGGTATTCCCGTTCTTCAGGGTATTCCCCCGTCTGGCCTTTGTAGATCGTGCCGGAGTTAGGCCTGCCGAAGCGCGGCGTGAACGTCGCCCCGGGATGCTGCGGGCGGCCACTATGCAGAACTCCGGCCTCGCCGCTCGCGAGTATCTGGCGGCGGTCGTCTCCGACATCGACGTCCTTCGCAAACAGGTTTCTGGCCGGATATCGCCCGAAGGTTGGCGACGGCTGGGACTACCTCATCACCACCACCGCATGGAAGGAGGAAGTCTGTCGCGGACTCGAGCGTCCGGTCGCGATGATTGTCGAGCAGAAAGGGGGCCTGCTCTGCGACACGAAAACTCACCGGCCAATGAAAACTCACCGGCCAATGTATGTCGCGTACCGAGCCACGGTCGCCTGCGGCTCTACCGGCGATCCGAGGAACCCCTCCCCGGCCCGCGCATTACCGGAATGAACGAGTTAGAGACCCCAGGGCCCTGTCGGAGAACTGCCATGCACCGCGTGCCGGTTATCATTGCTGCCTGTGCTGCATATTGGGTTGGAGCCGCTACGGCTCAGACAATTTCAGAATCAAACCGACCGGATAAGTCCAAATATAACACTGGCAGGACCGAAACGCCGGAAACCAAGGGTCATATCCAACCGCAGGGTTCAACCGGCCCTGTTGACACCAAGTCCGGTGGCGCCCCTGCGGAAAGTCCGCAGGGCGAAACTCCCCCAGGCATGCAGTCGGCGCCTGAGGGTTCTTCAAAAACGACGGTCGAGCCGAAATAGACCAGGGGGGCCACGCCAGCTTCCGCGCCTGCCGCAGGTCGGCGTTGATCCCGGCCTGCCGGTTCTCCCCGGTTGCCCGGTAGGCCGACGGCACGTCCGCGTCGATCCGAAGCGTCACCTGGGTCTTGCTCTCGCCAGACAGCGGCGGTCGTCCTCGCCGTCTTACGACGGCCGTGGCAAGCTGCTCGTCGGTCAACCCGGGCGCGTCGTCGTGGTCCGAAGGCTTCAGCCTGTAGGCGTCAACCTTCTTCAAATCGCTTTGATACTTCGCTTGCTCGCGGTCATTGCATATCCTCATCGATATGACGCGACGATCCTCCCCGCGTGAGGTCCAGACGATCATGACCATGCGGGCCTTGAGGAAGCCGATCGTCGGGTAGCGCGTCTCGCCGTGCTCAAAGCGCGCCGAAACTCAGCGTATCGCCCTCGAGGACGGATTCCGCGTCCTCCAATGCCGACCGCGCTTGGAGACGGGTCGCATCACGCTTGAACTGGTCGAAGGTGATTTTGCGACGAGTGATGGGAACCCGTTTCGACCTACGCAGTTGCTGAAGTATTCAGAGGCGCGAGACCCGACCGCCCATGATTATATTCCTGAGCCAGGTTTTGGTGCCGTTCGCAGTGGCTTCCGTCGCGGCGGTATTGCTGATGGGACTCACAAACATGCTACGCGGCGGCAGTCCCAGCCGCTCGCAGAACCTGATGCAAATGCGGGTTTTCCTGCAGTTCATCGCGATTGTCATCGCCATGGCGACGATCTGGGTAATGGGGGGACAGCAATAGGGTCGTCACAGGCTAAAGAATAGGATGGCTTCATATGGATGAGACGGGCAAGGAAGACCCGATGCCGCAGGGACCGACCAACAATCTGTTCCTTTTTGTCGGCGGCTTTGGACTCGTAGCAGCGCTCGTAGGGGCGGTGCTCATTGTGGCGTCCAGCCTTGGATTTTTACGATGAACGCCATCGAATCACGAGCTTGAGGTCCACGTTCCTGACGCCAGCGTCTTCCACCACAGTCCCCCGAGCGCGACGGGAGCCCTCTGCTGAGCATCGCCATCCGACAAGCCTCTCAAAATCATTCGATTCATTTCTCAGAACCTGGGTAGCGGCACGCTACATCCCTCATGCGGTGATCCGTATGACATCCGCATGTGGACCGCATGTGGACGCGCCACGGACATCCACGGAGCTTCTGCAATTTCGCGCATGCGCCGTAGCTTCAGTTTCATGGCTATGCCTCAGGCTCCCTCGACCGGGCGTCCGTCAATGGCGCGCCGGATCACCCGGCGGACCTTCGCGTTAGACAGGAACAGGTCGTGGTTGATAATGCCCCAGCCCTCCGCCGAGGCATCGATGACGCGCAGCCCAAGCCGGGCAAGTTCGGTCTTTTCGGCAGCGCCGACGCGGGTGATGCCGCCGGCCAACAAGCCAGAGACAGCCAGCGCGCGGTCATTGGTAGCGGTGACGACCGTGATCTTCCTTGCAAGCGGGCCGATGCGCGCAACCGAGGACGTAAAGCCATCGAGGTCGATGTCGGGCGAGGCGAACACCACAGCCCCGATGCGCTCGCCCGCAGCCGGCTGTCGCGCGTAGATTTGGCGCAGCGCCTCCATTGTCAACATGGTACCGATCGAATGTGCGACGATGTGGATGCGGCCAGTGATTGGGCTCGCCATCAGCCCGGTCAAGACTTGATCCAGCGCGTCACGCGACCACATCGCGCTCTCTCGGTCGTAGCCGTAGTCGAGCAGGCTCGCTTTCGACGGCCAGGAGAACACCATGGTCTCGCCGCGAAAGCGGATTCCGTCGGAGATCCGGGCCGCGTCGAGCGCCGCGCTTTCAAAGGTCTGGTTGAAGCCGTGCACGTAGATAAGGACGTCACGGGTACCGCCGGGCTCGGCGTAGAGGTCGCCGATTTGGCTGGCCGGCTCAATCGCATCGAGGCGCCAATCGCCTAACCCGACGGCGCTGAGTGAGAAGCGGCCATCGCCTGGTGGTGTGAGTTTGGCGCGAGCAATATTCAGTTTCGCGGCTCGCTCCGACCC
>JBIQHO010000513.1:0-1753 GCA_044508545.1 Bradyrhizobiaceae bacterium
GCATCACCCTGCCTATGACTTCAACGAGGAGGCGATCGCCTGGGGCTGTTCCTATTGGTGCGAGCTGGTGCGGCAGCGTCTGCCGCTCTGAGTTCGACAACGTCGCCATTGCGATGGCGGGAGACAACTGACGATGCAACAGCCAATCATGACAATCGAGGCTGGCGCGTGCCCGGCGCCGGTCCCTTTGCCGGATTGCGCCGAACGTGAATGGACGCGCATGGCCATCGCCCGCCTTCAGGACGATGGCCGCCGCTCCGCCGATACCCACCTGCTCAAGCCGCTGTTTCGCGGCTTGCAGGGAATCTCGGTTTATCTCAAGGACGAGAGCACGCATCCGACCGGAAGCCTGAAGCATCGGTTGGGGCGCTCGCTTTTCCTTTATGGAATCTGCAACGGAAAAATCCGCCAGAACACGACGCTCGTTGAGGCGTCCTCGGGATCCACGGCGGTCAGCGAAGCTTATTTCGCCCAGCTTCTCGGGTTGCGTTTCATCGCGGTGATGCCGCATTCAACCAGCCGGCAGAAGATCGAGGCGATCCAGAGTTTCGGCGGGGAGTGCCATTTCGTTGATCGCGCGAATGATGTCTACGACGTGGCGATCCGTATCGCCCGGGAAACCGGCGGACATTATCTCGATCAGTTTACCAACGCCGAGCGCGCGACCGACTGGCGCGGCAACAACAACATTGCGGAGAGCATCTTTCATCAGATGGAAGGGGAGGAGTTTTCCATTCCCGAATGGCTGGTGATGAGCGCCGGCACCGGCGGCACCTCCGCGACGCTCGGTCGCTACATTCGCTACAAAAATCTTGCGACGCGGCTTTGCGTCGTCGATGTCGAGAACTCCGCGTTTTACGATGCCTGGCGCACCGGCGATCTTCAGGTCGTCGCATCCGGATCGCGCATCGAAGGCATCGGCCGACCGCGTGTCGAGCCGTCCTTCGTGCCCGGCGTCATCGACCATATGATCCGCGTGCCGGATGCCGCTTCGATCGCCGCCGCGCATGTTCTGTCCGAGCGTTTGTTCCGGCAAATCGGCGGTTCGACCGGCACCAACTTTTTCGGTCTGTGCTGGATCGCGGCCAACATGATGAAGGCTGGACGGCAAGGCTCGATCGTCACCCTGATCTGCGATGGCGGCCATCGCTATACCGAGACGTTCTACAATCCCAATTGGCTTCGTGAGAACGGCATCGATATCGATCCCTATCGCCAAATGCTCGACCGCTTTCTCGACCACGGGGAGTTCACACCGGGCTTGTGACGAAGCCAGGGAACGTGGATTCTGAAGGTGCCGGCTCTATTTTTCCGGCAGCCCTGCAGCGATCAGCAATTTCATGATGCGGTCGCTCCCGGCGAGATAGCGTGGGCTTTCGTTCTTCGTGCGCAACGGTACGTTGATCGCATTCGATCGCGGACGAATCTTCAGTGCCTCTTTCATGGCTTCCCTGGCTCTGTCGGGCTGGCCGAGCGCCTGATAGGCCGCCGCAATCAACATCGAGGTTCGGCCGGTGCCGGGCGTGATGGCGAGTGAGCGATTGAGCCAACCCAGTGCTTCTTCATAGCGATCGAGATGAATGAGGGCCACTCCTGCACCGAGCAGCCAAGTCCAGCGCGATACCGCCGGCATATCGAAGGCATCGGCCTGTTTGAACGACGCTAGCGCGTCCTCGACGCGGCCGAGTTGCAGTTGTGATATGCCCATATGGAAAAGAGTGGCCCCATCCCAGGGTTGCAGGAGCAAGACCTT
>JBIQHO010000514.1:0-1750 GCA_044508545.1 Bradyrhizobiaceae bacterium
GACGATCATTGCCCATCGGGACGAACTGGATGCCATTCAGCGGCGGATGCGTGATACCAGCGGATTGACGGTCATCGTCTACGACCAGACATGCGCCGCGGAGAAGCGTCGACGGCGCAAGCGCGGGGAATTTCCCGATCCGCCGCGGCGCGTCTTCATCAACGATGCGGTGTGTGAGGGATGCGGCGATTGCTCGACCCAATCCAACTGCATCTCGGTCAAACCGCTCGCAACCGAACTGGGACGGAAACGGCAGATCGATCAATCGTCCTGCAACAAGGATTTTTCCTGCCTGAAAGGGTTCTGCCCGAGTTTCGTCACCGTTCACGGCGGCAGCATCCGCAAGGCTAAGGTGACGGCGCAGGCGGTTTCCGCCGATCCGCTACAGAACCTGCCGCTGCCGCCGGCGCCTCAACTCCACGAGCCCTACAATATCGTCGTCGCGGGTATTGGCGGCACCGGCGTGCTCACGGTCGGCGCGCTCCTGGGCATGGCGGGGCATATCGAGGGCAAGGGCGTTTCGGTTCTCGACTTCACCGGCATGTCCCAGAAGAACGGCGCGGTCACCAGTCATATTCGCGTCGCGCCGTCACCGGATGATCTGAAGGCCGTCCGGGTCGGAAGCGGCGCGGCCGATCTCCTGCTCGGATGCGATCTGGTCGTCACCGCGAGCGCCGCGGTTCTGGCGCTGGCCGAACGCGAGGTGACGAACGCCATTGTCAACACCCACGAACAGCCGACGACGGACTTCATCACCAATCCCGATCTGGAGTTTCCCGGTGCCGACATGCGCAAGGCCGTTCTCGATGCGGCCGGCGACAAGCGGACGGACTTCATCGACGCGACGCGCCTTGCGACGCGCCTGCTTGGGGACAGCATCGCCAGCAACCTTTTCCTGCTGGGATATGCGTTCCAGAAGGGGTTCATCCCGATCAGCTTCGAGGCTCTGGATCGGGCGATCGAGTTGAACAACGTCTCGGTTGCGGCCAATCGCAAGGCGTTCGCGTGGGGCCGGCTCGCGGCTCATAACCCGGCGGCGCTGCCCAAGAGCGTTGAGCCGGTAATCCTGCGACAGGAGGAAAGCGGCCTCGACTGGCTGATCCGCGATCGCGAACAGCGGCTGACGGCTTATCAGAATGCCGCCTACGCGCGGCGTTATCGGACGCTCGTTGATCGTGCGGTTGCGGCCGAGAAGGCGGTAAAGGGAAGCGGCAGGTTCGCCGAAGCCGTGGCGCGCAATTTCTACAAGCTGATGGCGTACAAGGACGAGTACGAGGTCGCGCGTCTTTATACTGACGGGCAGTTTATGAAGAAACTCAACGAACAGTTCGAGGGCGATTTCAAGCTCAGCTTCCATCTTGCACCGCCGCTGCTGGCGCGCCGGAACGAGAACGGGCAATTGACGAAAGCGGCCTATGGATCGTGGATGATGCCGCTGTTTCGAATCCTGGCGCGCGCCAGGGGCCTGCGCGGCACCAGGCTGGACGTATTCGGCTATACCGAGGAGCGGCGCGCAGAACGGGCGCTCATCACTCGCTATGAAACCGTCATCGGACACGTCGCGGCCCATTTGACGGCCGACAACGCCGCGATTGCGATGAAGATCGCCGAAATTCCGGACGGGATTCGCGGCTACGGTCATATCAAGCAAGCCAGCATGGATGTCGCGGCACGCGCGGAGGCGAAATTGCTGACCGCGTTCA
Organism: Bradyrhizobiaceae bacterium; assembly: GCA_044508545.1. Lineage (GTDB taxonomy): Bacteria > Pseudomonadota > Alphaproteobacteria > Rhizobiales > Xanthobacteraceae > Nitrobacter. The sequence goes on from JBIQHO010000514.1 coordinate 1,704, forward strand.
ACGCATCGGGTTCGGATCGCGCGGCCGCTTGATCCGCGTCGATTGCT
>JBIQHO010000515.1:0-1750 GCA_044508545.1 Bradyrhizobiaceae bacterium
ATCGCATCCGCCTTCGCCGACATCGGCTTCGACGTCGATATCGGCCCCTTGTTCGCCACCGCCGACGAGGCGGCGCGGCAGGCGGTGGAGAACGACGTGCATATCCTCGGCGTGTCGTCGCTGGCGGCGGCGCACCTCACCGCCGTGCCGGAACTGAAGGCGGCGCTGAAGAAACAGGGCCGCGATGACATCATGATTATCGTCGGCGGCGTGGTGCCGCCGCAGGATTACGACGCGCTCTATGAAGCCGGGGCGGAGGCGATCTTCCCGCCCGGCACGGTGATCGCCGACGCGGCGGAAGAACTGATCCACAAGCTCAACGCGCGGCTGGGGCACAGCGAGGCCGCGGAGTGAGAGCGGACTTTGCGGAGCCGGCGCGGGATGACCATTGTTACCGATATCGGTCTGGAGCGAATCGTCGCCGGGCTTCGCGCGATCGAGCCGGATATCCGGAGTGAGGGCGTGCGCAAGCTCTGGATTTTCGGCTCTCGCGCGCGCGGCGATGCGCGGCCGGACAGCGACCTCGATGTGCTGATCGATCTCGATCCGGCATTTCGATTCGGCTGGAAAAACCTCACCGCCATCAGCCTCGCCTGCCAGGACGCAACCGGCCTCGACGTTCAGGTGACGACACGCGACGAGTTGAAGCCGCGCTTCGCCGAACGGATCGCCGACGATCTGGTCGAGGTGTTCTGAATGCCGCCGAGCATTGAGGATCGCCTGACCGATATTCTGACATCCATTATCAGAATCGAACTGATCGTTTCGGGCCAAACGCTGGCGGAGTTTCAGTCCGACGTCATTTCGAGAGCCGCCGCCGAGCGCTTCCTTGAGATCGTCTGCGAGGCATCACGCAAGCTTCCCGATGACCTGAAACAACAAGCGCCCCACATCCCGTGGCGACAGATGATCGATTTCGGAAACATCCTTTGTCACGCCTATCACAGCACGAAAACCGAACTGGTGTGGGAGATCATCACTAATGATCTTCCCGCGCTCAAAATCTTCGTCGAAGACTACATACGGCACGCAAAATCATGACCAGATTGCGTTTGTTCACGATCGGGCTGATCGGGAGCCTGTTGAGTATTGCCCCCACCCTCGCCGCCGAGCCGAAGCCCGACGCCGTGGTGAAGACGAAATACATTGACGCCAGCGTGACGCTGGACGCCGATATCCGCGCCGATCCGCCGCTCGCTGCCAACCTGCTCGCCGAGGGCAGGCGCTGGATGGAAAAGAACCGCGCCGAGGCCGCGAAGGAGTTCAAGGCGTCGCCGGAGTTGTTCCGCGACGGCCGCGCCTGGACCTTCGAGCGGAGCTACAGCCAGACCTCGAAAGTCGGCGGACGTTACGTCAGCATCGTGCGCACCGATTATGTCTATACCGGCGGCGCGCATCCCAATACCGACATCGATACGATCCTGTGGGACACGGATGCGAAAAAGCAGATCAGCGTGCGTCCGTTCTTCAAGGAAACCGCCGACAACGGCCCGACGCTGAAGGCGCTGCGCGCGGCCGCCATCGCCGCCGTCAAAGCCGAGAAGACCGCGCGCGGCGTCGACGATAGCGGCGCCATCGACTGGTACAACGGCATCCAGCCGACGTTGCTGAAGATCGGCCCGGTGTCGCTGGCGCCCTCCACGCTCCCCGACAAGAGCGCCGGCCTCGCGTTTCACTATCCGCCCTACGCGGTCGGCCCCTACGCCGAAGGATCGTACAGCGTATTCGTGCCGTGGGAGACGTTCAAACC